>JAMFSY010000025.1 GCA_026225555.1 Methylacidiphilales bacterium | reverse complement strand
AGCGCCAAGGCTCGAACCGAGGAAACCCTGCTGGCGGCGATCGGCTCGGCCCTGGCCGAGGTCACCGCCCAAAATGCCGAGGGTTGGTTTGCCTCCTGCGGCTACAGTATTATTTAAAATGCTCTAGGATAGAGTGTTCTCCCAACCAAGGGGGACACGTTAAAGCCTATCGTGAAGAGCTCGCAAAAGGATCATTACGGCTCGGGAGGTTTGGCAAAGTGGAGCGTTACTGGAACGCTATTAAGAGGTTTCTGAGATCGTACCCAAGAGGCAAGGTGGCTACCGCATCTCCAAGTGGGCCACCCACGACGAAAGGTCCAAGTAGAAGACGTGCCTTTTCCCCACGTTCTTCTTTTGACCGTAGTCGATTATTTCTTTGCGCCCCTTCCTTGGCTTAAATGCGCAGGTAGTGCCGGATACTATGCCACTTTTTGTGCCACTCCTGGTTTTCATTGCACGATCTTTCTTCGATTTTTATTTCCTGTAATCTTGAATTAATTGCCTTAGGGCGAGCGAGTTGTGAAGGAATATGAAGCGCGGCGAAGCTAGCAAAAACCCAATTTTAGGTCCCGTATGTCTGCCATTCCATCACTCGGGCGATATTGTTACGAGCACATCGGAAGCTCGTGGTGAAAATAACGTGGCGCGGTTAACTGTAGTCAGTTCACCACAAAGCTAACAATTAAAGTTTTCTTCCGGACGGATCCGGCCAAGCGTGTCAGGACTTTTGGTTCCCGAATTTACGTCCGAGCCCGAAGGCTGGATCCTCGAGGGAGAATATTTGCTCCACAATTAAAATTATTCCCGGAAAACAATTTGCTTGTCGCTCGAAAAGGAGGCTGACTAACTACTGGTCAACTTCGAAAGGCTCGTTCCTTATGGCTTGGTACTACATCCGTGACGGTGCAACTCAGGGTCCGGTCGAACTCACTGAACTGCAAAACCTTCATCAAGGCGGCGTCATCGCCGTCGATACTCCCGTCTGGACCGAGGGCATGGCCGACTGGACCACCTTTCAACACACCCCGGCAGCCCTGGCTACCACGTCGGGAGCTCCCCTGCACACCTGCGCGCAATGCGGTAAGATGTTTCCCGCGGACGACATGGTGCAGTACGAGAATTCCTGGGTTTGCGCAGCCTGCAAGCCCATCTTCTTTCAGCGTTTGAAGGAGGGCGTTGCGCTTCCGGGCACGCTGGCGTACGCCTCGATCGGGCGCCGCTTTCTCGCGATCCTCCTCGACGGAATCCTTCTCTACATCGTCGAGCTGATTCCCGCCATCCTGGTCGGCGGCGTCGCGGCCCTTTCGCCGACGGGCCGGCAAGAGGCCCTGGGAGTCGTCGCCAATCTTCTCCTCGTGGTCTTCAACCTTTGCCTAAGCATTGGATATGAGATTTTCCTGATCGGAAAATATGGCGCCACCTTCGGAAAGATGGCGATGAAGGTCAAGGTTGTGGCTCCCGATGGCAGTCCCATCTCGTACGGTCGCGCCACCGGGCGGTATTTCGCCAAGATGCTGAGCGGGGTCATTTTCGCCATCGGTTACCTCATGGCTTTCTGGGACCCGGAAAAGCGGGCGCTCCATGATCGCCTCTGCGATACCCGCGTTATTTCCACGCAACCCTGATTGTTGTTCGTGAAGGGTGTCTATGACCGAACCCGCTTTTGCGTGCCCGAAGTGCGAGACGGGGTTGGCCATTGAACCCGGCACGATCGATCTCAACGCGAATTGTCCCAGCTGCCAGTCGTTCCTCGTCGCTCACTTCTATCCCGCCTTTTTCCGCCCGGCCAAGGTTGAGGCTCCAGCCGCCGCGTTGGTCGATCAAACCGAGGCCAGTTGCTTTTATCATCCCCAGAAGCAGGCCGTGAGGGTCTGTGACGGTTGCGGGCGCTTGATCTGCTCGCTTTGTTCCATCGACATGGGCGCCGAGCATCTCTGCCCAAGCTGCCTCTCTTCCGGCAAGAAAAAGGGCAAGCTCGCCACGCTGGAAAGCAGCCGCGTCCGTTATGACAGCATCGCACTCTCCATTGCCGTGCTTGGGTTTTTCATGAGCATTTTTTCGATTATCATGGCGCCCATGGCCATTTACATCTCCATCCGCCACTGGAATTCGCCTCGAGGTCTGATGGGCGACGGCCGGGCTCGCTTTGTCATCGCCATCCTCGTCGCCACCGGCTCCCTTCTGTTCTGGTGCGGGATTTTTGGTCTGGGAGTCTTCGGTTCCCACCCCCACAGACAACATCACGCATGAGCAAGCCGTACACGAGCATCCCCGGTCTCGGCTCCGGGCGAGGCAGCCTGCATTTGGCCATGCGCAACCGCCTCTTCCAGGGTGCGGATCATCTCTTGTTTCTGCAAAGCTCCGGCTACACTGAAGATTACCGCCGCATATTCTACCGGGATATCCGCTACGTCGTGGCCCGGAAAAACAATCGTCAGCACTGGGTGACTTTCATCATCTGCGCTCTCACCCTCCTCATTGCCGGCAGTAGCTACCTTGGGGGCGCACCCCTGATGGCCATCATGATCCTGCTCGTGCCCTTCGTTTTCTTCCTGGTGGTCAATCTTGTGAAAGGTCCCGCCTGCGACTGCTACATCCGCACCGATGTCCAGATTCTCCGGGTTCCCACTCCGCGGCGAATGAGCAAAGTGCCGCTCCTCATTTCCTTTCTCCAAACCAAAGTGCCTTCGCTCGAAAGCGAAATCACCGGCGCCTGACCTGTGGAAGCCGCCGTTCTCTCCCTTCGGCAACAGCGTTGCTTTAATCATCCGCAGCGCGAGGCGTCGGCCCGTTGCCCGGAGTGCGGGAAGTTCTACTGCCGAGAATGCATCACCGAACACGACGATCGCGTCCTCTGCGCCGCCTGCCTCGCGAAGTTATCGGTGAAGAAGACCCCGCGCAGCGAGTGGTGGGGCTGGATGCCTAAGCTCACGCTCGCCCTCGTCGCGTTCGCGATCGTCTTCATCCTCTGGTTGATCTTCGGGAATTTGCTGCTCCTGATTCCCTCGCATTATCACGACAAGGGAGGCTGGTGATGGCCGCGCCCCAAGCCCGCTTTTCCACCGAGAGCTCGCTGCGCGGTCTGCCCGCCGTCGAATTGCTCGACGAGGCCGTCGCCCTGCTTCGGCGCGCGCCATTGGCGATTCTCTCGATCTATTTTCTCGGCGCGCTGCCGTTTTGCCTGGGCGTGATTTATTTCTGGTTCGACATGACGGAAAGCGCCAACGCCGAGGGCCGCCTGCCCGGGGAGGCGATGATGCTTACCGCGCTTTATTTTTGGATGAAAACCTGTCAGGCCGTCTTCGCGCGCAAGCTCCTCGAACTGGTCGAGGGCGACGATTCCGAGCGCTGGACTCTCCTCCGCTGGGCCAACACCGCGCTGTTGCAGATCGTCTATGCTGGAAGCCTGGTGCTGGTCTATCCGTTCGCGCTGCTCATGACGGTGCCCTTCGGCTGGGTCAACGCCTTCTATCACTCCGTTTCCATCGTCGCGACCGGCTCGCGAACCACGCTCGGCTCCTCTCTTCGCGAAGCCATGGAAATGGCGCGCCTTTGGCCGAAGCAAAATCATCTGATCCTCGGCCTGCTGTTCGTCGCCATGTTGATGGTCTATCTGAATCTGGCCGTGTTCTGCATCACCATTCCGCAACTCCTTAACATGCTTTTTGGGATCGAGACGGTCTTCGTCGATAACGGCTTCGCCTGGAATAACAGCAGCTTCTATCTTGATGTCTCCGTCTTCTGTTATCTCGTGCTTAATCCGCTGAACAAGGCGATCTACGTCCTGCGCTGTTTTTATGGCCGCTCGCGGGTGAGCGGCACCGACCTCAAGGCGGAGCTGCGGCGATTCCAAGCCCGCCAGTCCGATGGCGCCGCGCTTTCCGGGGTCGCGGCATTTGTTCTCATCTTCCTCCTCCTCTTCGGCGGCGCGGCCCGGGCCGAGTCGGATACGAGCCTGCCCGTGTCCGCTCCCCTCGTCCAGATCGTCGAGCCAGCCACCGCGAAGCTCGACCAGGCCATTCAGAAAACTTTGCAGAAGGACGAATTCGCCTGGCGCGCCCCACGCGTGGAATCCGACAGCGGCGAGGAAAGCTTTCTCCAGCGCATGGTCAATGCCGTCCTCAAATGGATCAAACACGTGTTGAAGGCTCCGCTCGATTGGCTCGGCGACTGGCTCAAGTGGTTGTTTGATTTCCATCCGCGGGACCAGCAGGAAACGGGGAATTTCCTTTCCGCCATGGCCGCCATCCCGTGGCGTGCGATCTTCCTCCTGCTGGCCGTGATCCTCATCGCCATCCTCGCCTGGCTGCTGTTCCGTCATTTCCGCCGCAAGCCTCCGCAACCGCTCGACACGCTTCAGCCCATTGCGCTCCGCACCGTTGATCTCGAGGCGGAGAATTTGCAGGCCGACGAGTTACCCGAGGATTCCTGGCTCGCCCTCGCGCAACAATTGATCGAGCGCGGCGAGTTGCGCCTCGCCCTCCGTGCCTTTTATCTGGCGACCCTCTCGACCCTCGCGCGGCAGGAATTGGTGCGGCTCGGTCCGGCGAAATCGAACCGGGACTATCTCGCGGAGCTCACCCGCCGCTTGCGCGGGGAAGCGGTCGTCGTCCCGTCCTTCCGCGAAAGCATCCGCCTTTTCGAGGCCTCCTGGTACGGCACGCATGCCGTCACTTCCGCAATCATCGAGAGCATGCGCGCCAACCAGAAACAAGTGGGGAGCCATGCCGCGGCGTAATCTCTTCGTACCGCTCGCGGCGCTTGTCGTCGGAGTTCTCTTCGCGTTTTTCCTTATTCGGATTCTGCTCCTGCGCTATGACCGGGGCGATGTCTACCCGGCCAACTCCACGCTCCGGGCCGACCCGTTGGGCGCGCGCGCTTTTTACGAGGCGCTGGGGGCAACCGATCAATTTCAGGTTGCGCGCGGGTTCGCGTCGGTTCATCGGGAATTGACCGCCAGACCCACCAGCATTTTTTATCTTGGCCTGTCGCTCAGTGATCTCGCGACCTCCACCGACGAAGAAATCGCGGCGATAAATGATTACCTGAACGCCGGCGGACGCGTCGTCATCACCCTCCAGCCGGAAAGGCCTTCCGACGACTCCTCAAAGACGAAAAAGATCAAGGCCAAGCCGGAGACAAAAAAAGACGCCAAGCCCGCGGCGGCTTCTCCCGCTGCCGACCAGCCGGATACCACCGTTCCGAAAACCCAGCAGGAAAAATACGAGCGCGAGCAGTTTCGCAAGGAACAAAAGGACGAGCCGGAGGCCGCCAAAAGAGAACTCGATAACAGATATCATCTTTCTCTTCCGGCGGTGTGGGGTTTTGGTTGGATCCGACACGGCATCGCCGATGATAAGCGAAAGGGCGATGCCACCGCCGAGGCGGATGGCGAGGATCCGTACGGTGACGACGTCATGGCCCTCCGCGCCACTCCGAGCGGCCCGGAGTACAAGGTACCGTGGAAATCGGCGCTCTATTTCATCCGGCTTGAGCCCGAGTGGCAGGTGGAATATTACGCCAAGGACAAGCCGGTGCTGATCCGCCGTTCCTGGGGAAAGGGCGAGATTCTCATCGCAACCGATTCCTATTTCGTCAGCAATGAGGCGCTGCGGAACGATCGCCGCCCGGCGCTGCTCGCCTTCGTTGCGGGCTCTCCGGGGCATTTGCTTTTCGATGAGGCCCACCTGGGCACCGAGATCAAGGAGGGCGTCATGGCCTTGGCCGAGCAGTTCCGGCTCCAGGGTTATCTCTATGGCATGATCTTCGTCGCGGTCCTTTTCCTTTGGCGGCAGAGCATTCCGCTGGTGCCGCCCCGTGAGCTCTCCGGCAAATCCGCCTTGGGCGGCACTGTCTCCGGCAAGGATTCGCGTAGCGGCCTGGTCAATCTTCTCCGGCGCAACATTCCCGCGCCTGAGTTGCTGAGGACCTGCCTCGCCGAATGGAAACGTGGCGTCACGCCGGGCCGCACCCATCTTCAGGCCAAGGCTGCCGAGATGGAATCGCTTCTCGCCGCGACCGACACCACCCGGCCCGAGAGCATCGTCCAGGCCTACCAACATCTTCGTGAAATCAACGTCCCCCGCCGAGTCAAAGGAAGCTATGCAACAAAATCTTGAACAACTCTCCCACCTCCTCCAGTCCGTCCGGGCCGAGGTAGGCAAGGTCATCCTCGGTCAGACCGACGTCGTGGATAAATCGATCATCGCGGTCCTCATCGGCCAGCATGCCCTAATCGAGGGCGTGCCCGGCGTGGCCAAGACGCTGCTCGTCCGCACGCTCGCCCACATCCTCGGCTGCGAATTCTCGCGCATCCAGTTCACGCCCGATTTGATGCCGGCGGACATCACCGGCACCAGTGTCTTCAACTTCCAGAAGAGCGAGTTCACGCTCATGCCCGGCCCGATTTTCACCACCTTCCTGCTCGCGGATGAAATCAACCGCGCGCCCGCCAAGACCCAGTCCGCGCTTTTGCAGGCCATGCAGGAACGCACCGTCAGCATCGATCGGCACACCTACCAGCTCTCGCCCGCGTTCACCGTCTTCGCCACGCAAAATCCGATCGAGTACGAGGGCACCTATCCGCTCGCCGAGGCGCAGAAGGATCGGTTCGCGCTGAAGATCAGCATGTCGTGCCCCGAGCGCGAGGACGAACTGGTCCTTGCCCGTCGCATGCTCGGTCACGATTCGCCCGAGGCCGCGCTCGCCGCCGGGGTGGTGCAACCGCTCCTCACGCTCGAGCATTTGCAGGAGTCGCGCCGCACGCTGGAACAACTCGCCGTCCGCGAGGAGATGCTCGGTTACATCCTCGATCTCGTCCGCGCCACCCGCACCCACGAGGCCATTCTCGTCGGGGCCGGCCCGCGCGCGACCCAGTCGCTCATCATGGCCAGCCGCGCCAACGCCGCCCTGCACGGCAATGATTTCGTCAGCCCCGACGACGTTCGCGGCATGATGAATGCCGTTCTCGAGCATCGCCTCATCCTTCGGCCTGAGTACGAGATCGAAGGGCTTTCGATCGCCGAGGTGCTCCAGCAAATTCTCCAGTCTGTCCCTGTCCCGCGATGATCGTTCCCCGCCCCAGCCTGATTCTGCTTGCCGCCCTCACGGTCATTCCGTTGCTTGGCCTGGCGGTGAGCATGCCGTCTCTTGCCGGGGCAGCGCTGGGCCTTCTCGCGTTGTTGGCTCTACTCGCCGGTGGCGATGCGTTCTGGGGCCGCGAACGGCTAAGGCAGGTAAAGGTCTCGCTTCCGGATAAGATTCGCCTGATTCATGGCCGCCCGGGAAGTTTCGAGGTCACCTTTGAAACGCGGACGGCCCGCGCCATGCACCTGCGCGCCGCGCTCGCCTTTCCGCGGGAAATCCAGCCAACGCGGGACGAGCTTTCCGTCGATCTTCCCGCCAAAGAGGGGCGCCATTATCTCACCTGCGAATGTCTTCCCCGCCAACGTGGCCTCTTCGGAATCGAGGGCTGTTTCTATGAGACCGCTTCGCCTCTTCGGCTCTGGGATGTGCGCGGGCATTCCCTCAAGCCGCTCGAGGTCCGCGTTTATCCTAACATGGAATCGGAACGTCGGCAGGTCGCCTCCATCTTCATGCGCACCCGCCACAGCGGTGCCCGCGCCATGCGGCAGGTCGGCCAGGGCCGCGATTTCGAAAAGCTCCGCGAGTATGTCCCCGGCGATGGTTACGACACGATTCATTGGAAGGCGACCGCCCGTCGCGGTCATCCCATCACCAAGATCTTCCAGGTGGAGAAAACCCAGGAGGTTTACGTCTTCATCGACGCCTCCCGTCTTTCCGCCCGGCTGCAGGTTCCGGGCGATCCGTCGCAGGGCACGCGACTGGACCGCTACATCGCCGCCGCGCTCGTTCTCGGTCTCGCCGCAGAAAAGCAGGGTGATCTTTTCGGTCTCATCACCTTCAGCGACCGGGTGTCCAGCTTCGTCCGCGCACGGAATGGCAAGGAGCACTACGGCGCGTGCCGCGAAGCGCTCTACCGCCTTGAGCCGCAGGCCGTCTCGCCCGATTTCGAGGAGGTGATCTCCTTTGCTCGTCTGCGCCTGCGCCGCCGCGCGTTGTGCATCTTTATGACCGATCTCGATGATCCGGTGCTCATGGAATCCTTTCAGCGCGCGGTCGATGTCATTTGCCGGAAACATCTCGTGCTGGTCCACATGCTCCAGCCCGGGAACATCCGCCAGATCTTCACCAATCCCGACGTCGCCCAGGTCAACGAGATCTATCGCGATCTCGCCCAGCACATGGCGTGGCATGATCTCCGCCAGCTCACGCTGAACCTGAAGCAGCACGGCGTTGGGCTTTCCCTTTTCGCCAACGAACAATTCAGCGCGGAGGCGACCTCGAGTTACCTGCGCGTGAAGCAGCGCCAACTTTTATGATCCTCGATCTGCAGCAATTCATCGTCACAGAACGGCCCCGATGGGACGAACTGGAAGATTTGCTTCACCGGATCGAACAGGACCCGGGCCTGCGGCTCACGCTCGAGCAGACGCGGCGCCTTCATTATCTCTACGACCGTGCCGCGTCCGATCTGCTGCGCCTTTCGACCTTCGCTTCATCGCCGGAAGTCCTCGGCTACCTCGAGACCCTCGTCGGTCGCGCTTACGGCGAAATTCACGAGACCCGGGATCCGCACCGGCGCTTCCTCTTTCTCCAGTGGTTCACGCGTGAATTGCCGCAGACGTTCCGCCGCCATTTGCGGGCCTTCGCTCTCTCAATCGGTCTCACCCTGCTCGGTACCGCTTTCGGCGCTGTCATCCTGCATCTCGATCCCGACGCCAAGGAAACGCTCCTGCCTTTCGAGCACCTCATGGGCAAGCCGAGCGAGCGCGTCGCGGAGGAGGAACAAAACCAGGGCCGGCATCTCGAGGGCATGAAGGCCTCGTTCGCCGGGCAGCTCATGACGCATAACATCCAGGTCGGCATGCTCACCCTCGCCATGGGCATGACCTATGGCCTCGGCACCATCGTCCTTCTTTTTTATAACGGCGTCATTCTCGGCGCGGTGTCGTACGATTACATTCAGGACGGCCAGACCCGCTTTCTTCTGGGCTGGCTTTTGCCGCACGGTTCGATCGAAATTCCCTCCGTCATCATCGCCGGGCAGGCGGGATTCATCCTGGCCGGCGCCCTCATCGGCTCGCGTCAGCGGTTAAGCCTGCGCGATCGCCTCGCGGCCGTGCGCAACGATTTGGTGACCCTTATTGGCGGCTTTTGCCTGCTTCTCGTCTGGGCCGGCATCGTCGAGGCGTTCTTCTCCCAGTACCATGAGCCCGTGCTGCCCTATGGCGTGAAGATCGCCTTTGGCTTGGTGGAACTCGTCGCGCTCTTTTCCTTTCTGGGCTTCTGTGGTCGCAAGTCCGAGCCCAAGGAAACGCTGCCATGATCGCCACTTCCGCGGGCCGCAAAACGCTCCGCATTCAGACGCCGGAGGGCGTCGTCTTCAATCTGCAGATTGCGGAAATCTTCAGCCGCTTCCTCGCCTGGTCGGTTGACGGCGCGGCCATTTCCGTGGCCTCTTCGCTAATCGGCACCATCGTGAATCTGCTGGCCGTTCTCAGTCCCGATGTCGCGGGCGCATTCTTCGCCGTCTCCTATTTCGTCATCTCGGTCGGTTACGGCATCTTCACCGAATGGCACTGGCGCGGTCAGTCGCTCGGCAAGCGGCTCCTTCGCCTGCGCGTCATCGATGCGTCCGGCTTAAAACTTCAGTTCAGCCAGATCGTCATCCGCAATCTTCTCCGCCCGGTCGATCTCCTTCCCATCGCCTATCTTCTTGGCGGTCTCGTCTCTTTTTCCAGCCGTCGCGGCCAGCGTCTCGGTGATCTCGCGGCCAATACGGTGGTGATATCGATGCCGCAAAGCTTCTCCATCCAGAGCCAGCACTTGAAAGAATCCAAGTACAACTCCTTCCGCAATTACCCCCACCTCGAGGCCCGACTTCGCCAACGCGTCCAGCCCGTCGAGGCCGCCGTGGCCCTCGATGCCATCCTGCGCCGCGATGAAATCGAACCCGGGGCGCGGCTTGAATTATTCCAGCAACTCGCCACCCATTTCCGCTCCCTGGTCACCTTCGAGGAGAAAGTGGATGAGGCCATCACCAATGAGCAATTCGTGCGCAACGCCGTGGCCAGCATCTATCGCCAAAAGAATGACCGAGCGAGTAAATCACTTCCTTGATTGACGCTCGTGCTCTCGGGAAAGCGTTTCCAGAGATCCCCATCAGGGATTACCCGTATAGAGAGGTCAGTGGGTTGTCTCGCGGTGAAGCTGGGCGATAGTTTCCGAACCACCGGAGCTGTCTATGCCCAAAACAGAGAATTCTTTTGCCCCGATTCCAACCCCGCCTGCCCAGGGGGCGAGCCGGCGCTCTTTTCTCAAGCAGGCCTCGGGCTTGATCGGAGCCATGGCCATGGCTCCGCAGATGATGATGCCCGCGGAAGCGGCATCGGCGGAGACAGCCCCGGCTCCAACCGAGGATGGGTTGCTTGATCTCGCGCTCAAGGTCAACGGCCAGGAACGAAAGCTGCGCGCTGAGCCCTGCGTCACGCTCCTCGATGCGCTGCGTGACCGCCTCGATCTGCCGGGCACTAAAAAGGGTTGCGACCATGGGACCTGCGGTGCCTGCACGGTCCATGTCGATGGGAAGCGCGTGCTTTCCTGCCTCACCCTGGCCGTGATGGCGCAGGGAAAGGAAATCACCACGATCGAGGGACTCGCCGAGGGCGAACAGCTCCACCCCATGCAGCAGGCCTTCATCGATTGCGACGGCTTTCAATGTGGTTTTTGCACGCCGGGCCAGATCATGTCCTCCGTCGCCTGCGTCAAGGAAGGGCACACCCAGTCGGACGATGAAGTCCGGGAATGGATGTCCGGCAATATTTGTCGCTGCGCCGCTTATCCAAACATCCTGGCGGCGATTAAAAAAGCGTCTGCCGCTTCCGCCGCCATATGAAAAACTTTACCTACGCGCATCCGCGGGATATTCCCTCCGCCCTGGGCACCGTGGCGCGACCCGGAGGCGCCTTCATTGCGGGTGGCACGACCCTGATCGATGTCTGGAAGCTCGGCGCTTTTCCCGCCTCGGAATTGGTTGATATCAATGAGCTGTCCCTGCGTGGGATCGAGGCCTCGCCTTCGGGGCTGAAGCTGGGTGCGTTGGAACGAATGAGCGATGTGGGCTCTCATCCGGATGTGGTGAAAAATTATCCGGTCGTTTCCCAGGCACTTCTGCTCAGCGCATCGCCCCAAATACGAAACATGGCCAGCATGGGTGGTAATTTGCTGCAACGTCCGCGGAGCATCTCGTATCGAAATCCAGATCCCGATCAGCGCGATGGCCCCTCCCGGTTCGACGCGATTTTTGGCGTCACGCCCCGGAGCGCGGCGGTGCATCCTTCGGACCTCGCCGTGGCGCTAATGGTGCTGGATGCATCGGTGCGGATGCAGGGGCCGCAAGGCGAACGCGTGTTGAAACTCTCCGAGTTCTATCAGCCGCCGCAAAAGAACCTGAACTTCTTTACGCTCGCCCCCGATGAGTTGATCACCTCGCTGGAGGCGGCCGTTCCTTTCGCGCGCCGCTCGGCTTACGTCAAAATTCGAGACCGCGCATCCTATCAATTCGCGGTGGTCTCGGCGGCGGTGGCGCTCGATCTCGATGGTGGAAATATCCGCGAAGCCCGCGTGGCCGGCGGCGGCGTAGGCACGATTCCCTGGCGGTTTCCTCAGGTGGAAGCAGCGTTGAAAGGCCAAGCCGCCAGCCTCCAGACCTTCCAATCCGCCGTGGCCGACATCGGCCAGGGAGCGGTGACCCATAGCCAGAACGCCTTTAAAGTCGAATTGCTCAAGCGCACTATCACCCGCGCACTCATTCAGGCTCAGGAGATCGTATGACCGCTCAACCCAACACCAAGCTCATCGGCCAGGCGGTCAGCCGCGTCGATGGCCGTCTCAAGGTCACCGGCCAGGCCGACTACGCGGCCGACTATCATTTCCCGGGCATGGCCTGGGCTTTCGCCATCAAGAGTACGATCGGGAAGGGACAGCTTTCCGGAATCGACACCAGCGCGGCGGAGAAAAGTTCCGGCGTGATTAAAATCTATACCGCGCAGAACCGGCCCAAGATGTATCCGCCGAAAAAGGAGCAGTCGGGCGGCGTCATCGTGAGCGAGCAACTGGCGCCGCTGGCTGGAAATGAGATTCACTACTACGGCCAGGACGTCGCGTATGTCATCGCGAAAACCTACGAGCAGGCGCGGCAGGCGGCGAGTCTGGTCAAGGTCAGCTATACGCCAGGGAAGCCGATCATGACGAAGGAAGAGACGAAGCTCAAGGCGCCTCCGGAGGTCAACGGACTCGATCCGCACCTGGAGAAGAAAGCCTCCGGCGTGGCCAGCGTCGATTCCGCCTGGACGTCGAGCCCGGTGAAGGTCGATGCCACGTACCAAACGCCCTTCGTGCATCATCATCCGATGGAACCGCATGCGGTCGTCGCCAAGTGGGACGATGACCGGCTGACCTTTTATACGCCGACCCAATGGATGGTGGGCAGCCGGAATTTTCTCGCGAAAAGCCTCGGCATTTCGGATGACCATGTGCGCGTGGTGAGCCATTTTCTCGGCGGCGGCTTCGGCTGCAAGGGTTCCTCGTGGATGTATATGCTGATGATCGCGGCCGCCGCGCGTGACTTGAAGCAGCCGGTGAAATTCGTCATGGAACGCGAGAATATGTTCACGTCCGTGGGCTACCGGCCCTTCACGACGCAGCATCTCCTGATCGGCGCGCAGACGGATGGGAAGCTGACCGCCCTGCGGCATTTAAGTGAAACCAGCGCCAGCGACGTTGGCCATTTTGTCGAGGGCACGGGCCATGCCTCCAGCTATGTGCTCTACGACTGCCCGAACATCGAGTTGGATCATCAGGTCTATGATCTCAGTCTCGGCGCACCGACTTTCATGCGCGCGCCGGGAGAATCGCCCGGCATCTACGCCTTGGAAGCGGCAATGGATGAAATGGCCGTGGCCCTGAAGATGGACCCGGTCGAATTCCGTCTGAAGAACATGACGCAGGAGCATCCGTTCACCAAGTTGCCCTTCTCCTCGCGCAACCTGGAGGAATGTTACCGCGTGGCGGGCGAAAGCTTCGGCTGGTCTGCGCGCAAGGCCGAGCCCGGTTCGACCACCGATGGCGACTGGCTCGTCGGTTGGGGCATGGCCACCGCTTCCTATCCGGCCCATCGTTCGCCGGCCAAGGCTCGAGTTCGCATCCTGGCCGATGGCACCGCAGAAGTGCTCTCGGCCACGCAGGATCTTGGTACCGGCACCTATACGATCATCGCGCAGGAAGCGGCGGATGAGCTCGGGCTGCCCATTGAAAAAGTGAAGGTGAAAATCGGCGATTCCAGTTTTCCCGAAGCGCCCGTTTCCGGCGGCTCGCAATCGGCTGGCTCGGTTCTGCCCGCCGTGCGCGGCGCGGCGCGCACGGCGCTCGCGCAACTGAGCCAATTGGCGATCGACGACGAGCACTCCGCGCTCAAGGGCTTGAAGCCGGAGGATATTGTGGTGGGCAACGGCAGCCTGCAGGCGAAGAGCGATCCCGGGAGAGTGGAGACCTTCGCGGCCATCCTCGCCCGCTCCGGTCACGGCGCGATCGAGGGCAACGACAGCGTCGATCCGGCGGCGGAAAAAAAGCAGGCCAAGTCGGAGAGCACCGCCGAGAAAGTTTTCTCGCCCTCGACCACGGCCTACCAGTCGTTCGGGGCGTTTTTCGTCGAGGTTCGCGTACACAAGCTGACCTGCGAAGTCCGCGTCTCGCGTGTGGTCACCGCGATGGATATCGGACAGCCGCTCAATTTAAAAACGGCGCGCAGTCAGGTGATTGGTGGCGCGGTCTTCGGTATCGGCGCGGCGTTGACCGAGCACAGCATTCTCGATGCGGAACAAGGCCGGTGGCTGACCCATGACCTGGGCACCTACCATGTTCCCGTTCATGCCGATGTCCCCGAGATCGACGTCCATTTCGTGGGACCTCCCGATTATAAATTCAACCCCATGGGAGCGCGTGGCGTGGGCGAAATTGGGAATACCGGCCTGGCCGCCGCGATTGGCAGTGCGGTCTTTCACGCCACGGGCGTGCGCGTGCGGGAATTGCCGATCACGCCCGACAAGATCCTGACCGGAATGTTGGCGCAGGCAAAATCGCAGGCAGTTTAATCGGTAGGGACGCGAGTTCCCTCGCGTCCGTCGAATTATTTCGTCAGCGCCGTCTCTTGCTTGACCGTCCCCACGCTGTGGAAAGTCGCATCCGCCGGCAAAATCACCCGGTCGCAATAATCGCCGAAGCCTTCGCCCGGTTTGCGCTCGACTGCATAACGTTTGATCGTCGGCGTGAGGAGCTTCACCGCCTCGTCGATGGTGACGCTCGGGGAGGCGAGGCGATTCAGGCGCGTGCCGTTGTAGCTGGCGCCGATATAAAGCGCGTACTTATTTGGAGCGCGACCGACCAAGCCGATCTCGGCGAGATAAGGACGGGCGCAACCGTTCGGGCAGCCGGTGACGCGGAGACTGATGGCATCGTCCCTGAGGCCGGCTTCGTCCAGCACGGTTTCGAATTTTTCCAGGATCTCCGGCAGCGCCCGTTCGCTCTCGGCGAGGGCGAGGCCGCAGGTCGGCAACGCCACGCAGGAGAGCGCGTTCAGGCGAAGACGTGACTGGTTGTTTTCACCGGCGAGGCCGTGCTTCGCGAGGATGCCCTCAATGATCGACTTCTGCGCGGCAGTTACCCCGGAAATGCTCAAATTCTGTGACGGTGTCAGGCGGAAGTCGCCGGTATGAATCTGCGCGATCTCACGCAGGGCGGTCTTCATCGGCCAGCCCGGGATGTCCTTGATCCGGCCGCTGAGAATATGCAGGCCATAGAACCAGGTTCCATCGGCGCACTTGTGCCATCCGTGGGGATCTTCGATCGTGGTGAAGGAGAAAGGACGCGCCGGGGCGAAGGTCAGGCCCGAGCGTTTTTCCACCTCCACCTTGAACCAGGCGATGCCGCGATCCTCGATCGTGTACTTGAGCCGCGCGTGCTTGCGATTGGTCCGATCACCGTAATCGCGCTGGGTGACCAGCACCGCTTCGCCGATGGCGTTCACCTTGTCGGGCGTGATGAAGCCGAGGACATCGGCCAGGCGGGGGAAGGTCTCGTCGTTGCCGTGGCTCATGCCGAGGCCGCCGCCGACCGTGACGTTATAACCGGCCAGTTTGCCCTTTTCCTCGATGGCAATGAAGCCGAGGTCCTGGGCGAAAATATCGACGTCGTTGGACGGCGGAAGTGCGAAGCCGGTCTTGAATTTGCGCGGGAGGTAGGTGGCGCCGTACATCGGCTCCGATTCCGGTTCGCCCCCGGCGACCATTTCGTCGTCCAGCCAGATCTCGTGGTAAGCATGGGTCTTCGGCAACGCGTACTCACTCCACGCCTTGGCCTGATCGTAGACCTGCTGCAGCACAGGACTGCGCTCGGGATTCGGCGGAGCCATGACATTACGATTTACGTCGCCGCAAGCCGCAATGGAGTCGAGCAGCGCCTTGTGCATGCCTTGAATGAGCGGCTTCACGTTGCCCTTGAGCACGCCGTGAAACTGAAACGTCTGCCGCGTGGTCAGGCGCAGGGAAGGGGAGGCAATTTTCTCGGCGAGATCGTCCAGCACCAGCCACTGCTGCGGCGTAACTTTGCCGCCCGGCAACCGGACGCGAAGCATGAAAATAAACGCCTTCTCCTTACCTGCTTTCTTCAGGGCAAGGCGCTTGTCCCGATCATCCTGAAGATAGAGGCCATGGAACTTGGTTAACTGGCCATTCGCTTCGGAAATGGCTCCCGTGGAGGTATCTGCAAGATCCTGTGCAATGGTACCGCGCAGGAGATGGGATTCGGCTTTGATGCCTTCATTGGGATTAAGCGGCTTGGCTGCGGCAGGCTCTGAACTCATAGTTGATAGACAATAGGCGGTTTCGGGAAAAATACCAGCCCCGGATGAGTTTTTAGCCCAGTCTGGCCTAAAACCCAGCGAGTGGGCTCTGGTTCACCCACTTTTCCTTGCCACCCGCGGAGAGGGGAGCTTAGTATCCATCGTAAGTAGCGACAAGCTCCTCTTGGGCTTGTCTTTTCTGCGCTCGTGGCGAAATGGCAGACGCGCTAGTTTCAGGCTGTAACTAATTGATTTTCAGAGGCTTGCGTATTTTTACAAGGCCTTCCATTTTAGGCTTTTAGGCGAAAAATAGTTTTTGCTGTTTTTCGTAATATGGCGCTGATTTGCCCCATTTTTTGAACAAACCGTGAAAGCGACCGTGAAAGGATTGAGAGAGTCACTGATAGGGTGGAAGGCGGTCTGTGCTACGATTTCATCGCATGGTGTAAAGCACCAAATGGATGAAAAGTGAGTCTTGTTACTTTTCACTAAGATGGTACTCTTCACCGTATGGTGAAAAGCCTGAATTACGGAGAGGTCGAAGAAAAAGCCGAAGCGGCATTACGTGCCCTTCTCGGCGAAGTTCCATTCCTAAAGACGCGTATCAAAAGAATGGTCGCCGATGACGATTCTCAAATTGATTTTGTGGCCGATCTTCAAGTTAGCGGTACTCCGAAGAAACTGATCATTGAGTGCAAGAGCACCGGTGAGCCGCGCTTCGTCCGGGACGCCATTTTGCGATTGGATCGAGGCCGCCGTAAAGATCCCAACGCTTATCCCGTCTTTATGGCACCCTATATCTCTCCCGAAGCCGCCTCGCTTTGTGCCGAGGAAAATATCGGTTATATCGACTTTTCCGGGAACTGCCGTCTTTCGACGCCTCCACTGTTCATTCATAAGGAGGGCCATCCCAACCAGTATCTTGAGCAGCGGCCCTTACGCTCCTTGTATTCGCCAAAATCGGAGCGAATTCTTCGCACCCTGCTAGCCTTGCACGACCCCAAGAAATCATGGACCTTGGAGCGTCTGGCCAAAGAGTCATCCGTCAGCTTGGGCTTGGTCGCAAAAGTCTGCAAGCTGCTTGCCGACAAAGAATGGATCAAACCCGACTACGGATGGTCGTATCTGGCGAAGCCCCTGGAACTTCTCAAGGACTGGGCGCAAAATTACAGCTTTGACCGAAATACAGAGCGATTCTTCTATTCCATGGAGGACATTTCGGAGATCGAAAGAAAAATAGGCGTGATGGCAAAGATGTCTCCCAAGAACGCAGCTTTGGCCTCGTTCTCTGCTGCATCACTATTGGCGCCGATGGTCCGCTATCAACGGGCGTATGCCTATGTGATGCCACAGGCAATGCCGGGGGTGATTTCCACGCTGAAATTGAAAGAGGTCACCAGCGGCCATAATCTTGTCCTGCTGGAACCCTACGACGAGGGAGTTTTGGATCATCGCGGTCCGATAAAGGAAGCCACTTCTCCCGTGCAAACCTATCTCGATTTGATCTCGTCAAAAAGTCGCGGCGAAGAGGCTGCCGAATTCCTGCTTAATCAAGTCATTAAAAAAGAGTGGAAACTATGACGCTCGATCCTCAAACCGCTAGGGAGTATCAGCCTCAAGAAGTTCGAGCGGCTCATTCAGTGATGCTAGAACTTGCCCATATTTTAGGCGAATACCGCAACGACATGGTTATTGTCGGCGGGTGGGTGCCCGAATTGCTTTTACCCAAGGCCAAACCGAAGCATACCGGCAGCCTCGATGTTGATCTTGCGCTCGATCACACAAAATTGGACGAGGAGCGGTACGCCTCAATTCTGGAAACGATCACGGCCAAAGGATACCGCAAGGGTGAAAAAGGTTTCCAGTACGTGCGAACCGTCTCGGTTGACGGTCGTGACCTTGACGTGCTGGTGGAATTCCTCGCGGCTGAATATGAATGGCCCAAGCGTAAAAAGGGAAAGAGCAAGCGCACGGATGGCTTCCGGATTTTGAAAGCTCGCGGTTGCGACTTGGCTTTTGACCATCCCGAAAAGATCAAACTTGATGGCAAATTGCCAGACGGAGTCAGCGATTCCGTCACGGTTCAGGTAGCCGGCATCGTTTCATTTCTAGTAATGAAAGGCATGGCGCTAGTTGGCCGCGACAAAGCCAAGGATGCGTACGACATCGTTTTCTGCCTTAAAAATTACCCCGGCGGCCCGAATGCATTGGTTAAATTGTTCAAGCCTTACTTAAGTAATGGGTTGGTTCAAGAAGGCCTACAAAATATCGCCAGCAAGTTCCGCAACCCCGACGATTACGGCCCTTCACGCGCTGTGCTCTTTATCGGCGAAGGAACACGTGACGACCAAGAGATTGCGAGACGCGATGCTTATGAACGTGCGACCTATTTTCTCAAACATTGTAATTTACCCTTAGGCTAAGGCTATTTAGTGAGTCCCATCAAAAGACGCCCTAGCTGAGGACTGCGGTATTATACACCATATGTAAAATCACTGCAGGTGCGAGTCGACCAGTGTTCTTGAAGATGAGAGCATTCGTGATACCGAGGAGACCCACCGGCAACCATGACAAGGGAGGATGGAAGATTGCAAAAAATGCAGCGCTGCCCAGGACGGCTCGCCATCCTCCCCACTCCCGATCCAAGGCCCTGAATAGGAGCCCACGGAACAAGTACTCTTCGGCAAACGGAGCAAATGCGATAGCGATAATGGTGTATCCGGTTCGTAGGCCGGGCAATTTGGCCATTTGTTCCTGCGACTTTTGCATCAATTCGGCGGTGTAGGGAATGTGGTGCAAGATCGCGAGGTATCCGAGCGCGATCAAACCGACAACCAGTCCGCCAGTAAGGCCGGTCACGAGAGAAAGAAAAAAAGATGCCCCGCGTGTACCGTCGCCGCACCACCATGGTTTTGCGGACTGGAGGGGTTGGGTTTGAGGCCAGCACCAGACATCACGGGCGGGAACACCGCGATTGCTCAAGAATTTCCATACACCAAGGGAAACGAGGACCGCGCAGAGGCCATAGATCACGACCTGCACGGTGGCGATGTTGGCGCGTCCCACCGGAACCAGCGCAATGCCGGTCAGGACCGCACCGCCCTCGACCAGAATGCTGATGGCGATCATGGCATGCATGAGCGTGGGCGCGGGCGGCAGTTTTTCGGACCAAACGTCGTAAAGGTAGGGGAGACGGGCGCGAAAATTCTCCCACATTGCGGCTGCGGTAACGTAGGAGTAAACAATGCCCATGATGGCGATGTGCCACTGTTGGGTCAGGATGCCGATGGAAAAGGTTAGCATGCCGAGTTGGGCTGCCCAACGACGGCCCATGGGAATTTTTTCGGCTTCGCCCGATGAAGAAGGCACGGAGACCAGGGTGACGGTTTTTTCGGCCATACTTCGGCCAAAGAACCACCATCCGATCCCGACAAGTGTGATCTTCCAGATGCTTTCGGGATAAAGGAATGCTGTATAGATCAGAACAAGCGATACGACGCCGGTGGAGATAAGGGACCAGAGCCAAGCCTTCGCCTTCAGCAAGCTTTCGAGACCGCGAGGCCAGGTTAAGGCAATCCAGAGGGCTGCTCCTTCCGAGGCGAGCGATTTAGGGCCAAGAATCCAGAGGAAGTAGGTTCCAAATAAGATCCCCGCGCCGCACAGAAAATTCCATGAGCTTTGGGCTTCCATGAGAAGACCCCGCATGTTGGAAAGCTGGAAACCGGCCACGGTCAGCGGAACGAGAATGGTCTGTACGATCGCGCTACGATCCCTGATAAACCAGAGGAACTCTTTGCGATAAAGAGGTTCTTTGCCGAAGCGTATTCCCTGGTTGTTTCGCGAAGGTGCGGAATCCGCGCGGCCAAAATTACCGCTAAGCCCCTGTTGCGCGCCCCAAATGCTGAACCAGACCGACCCGGCAATCGTGAGACCCGCGACCATCCAGCAGAACAGCATGCCCAAAAGAAACGAGAAAGTTCCATTTGTTGTCTCGCCAAGGAATAACCCCAGCCAAGGCCACGGAACGATAGTGAGAGGTTCAAGAAATCTGCCCACTGCGGAAACGATCTTGGCCATGGTCAGGGCGCACACGATAAACAGCATCATGGAGGCGTAACCCATCCAGCTCATAAGCCCGATCATGGCGCCGCGGGTACGGGGTGAAAAACGAAGGATTGCCCCGATCTCAAGAGCCTTACCCAAGCAGGCGGCGGCCACGGAAATCGGAATGCCCATGAGAAGTCCCGCCAGAAAACCAAGTCCCGGCCCATAGATGAAGCCGTACAAGAAGCCGACAAACAAGGGAGCTCCCCAGTAGATGGGATTGGCTGCAATGGGAGACAGCATCTCCGCGAGGAAGATGGCCCCAGAACTCACAGGATGTGAAAAGAGCCATTCCCACATCGGATGCCGACGCCGTTGGAGATCAAGCTCAAGACCTTCTCCTTGGAAAACTAACATGGCTGCCCACCAAATAAGGACGATGGAACCAAGCATCGCCGGGAAAGTGCCTGCCCTGGGCAACGCACGGAATCCAGGAACCGCTGTGCCCGCTGAGATGAAGTCCCGGGAGCCGTGTGCGTGCACAGCATTCCGAAGTCTTTGTTCAACAGCTTTTTCGGTACTTCCGTATTCACGCGAAATATCATTGGCCTCACGGTAGTAGTCGTAATTCAGATTTTGATCTGCCCCGGGATTGCTCACCAATCCGTAAGAATTTTGGCTCGTGTGCTCATCCACACTTTTCAAGAACCATCTGTCCACGACGATCCTTCCGCCAATTTCGGCTTGGATGCGCTCGCCCGAAGTGACCGCAGTGTAGACGACAAACGCCGCACCGAGGTTAAGCAGCGCCATGAAGACAGCAGCGAGGATAAAGCCTAGATTACCCCAATTAATCGCTGATTTCTTTCCCGTGCGGTGACGCAGCAGTTCCTGCTGCCGCTTTTGCCGACCAGCAGCCCGTTTTCGCGTTGCGCCAAGGAGCAGAAAAACGGTGCTCCATAAACCGGGCGGACTGGGTCTGGCCAGCGCGCCTTTCATGTCTGTGGCGGCCTGACGGTAAGCTTAAGAAAGATGTCCTCTAGGCTGGCCTGATCGAACCGGGTACGAAGTTCGTCGAGCGAGCCCTTGGCAACGACAGTGCCCTCGTTGATGATCACCGCGTGGGAGCAAAGCTTCGTGACGTGATCCATCAAATGGGTCGAAAAAAGAACGGTGGTTCCCTGCTTGGCCTGGTCGAGTATGAGGTCGTAAAAGAGGTGAGTCGATTCGACGTCGAGGCCGTTGGTGGGTTCGTCGAGAACCAGAAGCTTCGGTTCATGCAACATGGCAAGCAGCAGGCCAAGCTTCTTCTTCATTCCGCGCGAGTAATCCTCAGCGTAATTATTGATATCCTCGGCTAGTCGCAGTCGGGCGATTACGGGCACGAGCCGATCCATCGTGGCCCGCACGTCCATGCCATGCATGGCCGCGCTGAGCTCAAGTATTTCTCGGCCGGATAAATAGGAATAGAACACCGGCTCGTCGGGAAGAAATCCGATGAGCCGTTTGACTTGAACCCGTTCCTCAAAGGCATCATGGCCATCGATGAGCAGCTTTCCCTCCGTCGCCTTGAGAATGCCCATCAAAAGCCTGAACAACGTCGTCTTTCCGGCTCCATTGGGACCAAGTAGCCCACAAATTTGTCCGGATGGAACTGAGAAGGAGACATTCTTTAGGGCTATTTTATCGCCGAAAGACTTTTTGACTCCGTCAATTTGCGCCAGGTCTACAGAGGACACAGTATGTGGGATTCGCTCGGGTGACGGACCGAGGGACAAGCCAATAAGATTTGCAAAAGGGACCCACTCGGGTAAGCCATCGTGCCAGGCAAGGACATCTGCCTGAATCTTCCCCTGAGCGAGAAATTGCTTAACCTGATCCTCGGGAAGAGGACCAACTTGTTTCCCCTCAACTTGGAGATAAATATCACGCATCTTGTAGTGCCAATCGTAAAACGTTGCCTGAAATCAAATAGCGGTTGCTTCGCCATTGGACAAGCTAACGCATCTACCACTAATTAGGCGACCCCAGACCTCCAGCGATACGTGGTTTAGGCAAGAGGTGCAGTTTCAGTAACGGTACATCGACGGACGTATCTCCCGCTTTGACCTCGAACTGTGAACTCGTGTTACCCACCGACCGAGCCCCTTTCCCCGGTCCATGATTAGTCATAAAATCGATGCGCAGCCTATAGGCACCCGGAGGGACGTTTTCGATTTTGAAAGAACCGTCGGATTGGATGTGAAAATAATGGACTCGCGCTGCGAGCAGAGCCTTTATACCCGCATCGGAGGCATAATAATCGCGAAACATCTTGTCCGCCTGCGCCTGAGGTGTCCCCGAAGGAATGTTTAAGCCGACTGGACTTGGCACCCAATACATCTGGTCCCAATTTAGATCGAGGTCGGGATCGTTCGGCATCTCGGCCTTTCCGGTTACGGTAATGCCTTTACCTCCAAAAGCGACCGTTGCAGTTTGATTGCCTTGAGTCTCAATATGAGCGGTCTCAATCAAAGTATCGACGCCCAGCATGGGATTGGTTGATAAAATAGTCTCAACGACTCCTACCGGAGCATGATCCACAACAAATGAACCTTGAGAATCGACTGTGGCATTGCTTTGGAAACGAACCTGTCCCTCAGTTTGACTCCGTGGATTGGGAGGAATTGACAACAAAACAATAACTGATTTTCCAGTTATAGGCATTGATCCTGAAATAGCCGTTCCCGATACTTTCGCCCACGGCGTCAACGTAACTGTTCCGTTGAATTTCTCCCAAGCAATGGCTGCATAACCTTCAGTGTTGATCGCCACGAGCAAGTCGCCTGCCTCGCCTCGTGAGTCGAGGTTAAAGCCACCATCGGAAGCTGAAAGAATGGTTTCGGTTTTAGGATCAATCTGTCCATCGGCGACGGTTACTAATCGTCCCGCTGGCACTAGGCATATTTCCACGTTCGCGACCGGTTCGCCTTTTGCACTGAGAACCTTCCCCATAGACTGGGAGTTTTGTGCCGGAACATTGGTTAGTGAGCTTCCCGAGACTTGGTTAGCTGAGAGCGGAAAAGTTGTTTGATTAATTGCAGGTAACGCAGTGCCGGAAGTTACTTTAGAGGTTGATCGATATGAATTATCCAGGAACTTGTAATCAGGAAATTTGACCTCGCTTTCAAAGGAATCTTGAGATGTTACCTCGTAAACATAGAGAATCAGTCCATTTACGGCTTCGCCCTCGAAATGCGTTCGGATATTTTCAGGTAGATCAGTTGCCCTCACCTCTAAATTAAGCAAAGCGGACATTCGGCTTAGCGTGCTTCCACTGACATTGTTACTTTGTGACTTTATAATGGATTTCCGAGGAATAATTCCGATTCGACTCTTGGGATCAACAAGAAGATATACTGTCGGAAGTGCCTTCCACTTCAGCATGTCCCTGTAGCCAACTTCCTCCACAGATAGATTAACTCCTCCATTATCATGTTGGACGGCAATAAGGCGGACGAGAGCACTCGGAATACGGGCAAACCCTGTCCCCTCCAAAGGTATTTCAGCTTGCTTCTGTAGAGTTAGAACGTCCCCAATAATTTTTAGATTAAGAGTTCCTATTTGGTCTTTGAGTTTCCCTGCAAGTTCAGAAGTGACCATAAACGCTGGAACAGGTTCATTTGCAGGGGAGCTCCCGCTTTCAATCGTGAGCCCCGAATTGTCTTGCTGGAGCTGTGTCAGCCAATCAAGTCGATCTGGAGTGAAATAGCTATACCCTTCCAGCGCTGCTTGAAGTGCGACTTTCTTGCCATCATTAGGCGTAAATGAAGATTCTATGGAACGAATGAACGCGGTGCTGTTCCCGTTTCCTGACGGCGCTATGAGAGATATTTTTGCGCTTTGATAATTCGTATTTAAGAGTTGGGTTGCGCTCCAAATGAAAGGCTTTGTAGCGTCTAATTGATATGACAACTGCACCGTCTTGGTGGCGGGCGGATGCGCGACTCCATGTCCGATTCGAGGCAGTACAAAGGGCCACCAAAAAAAGCAAGCGAGCGACAAGAAAATGCCACCCAGTCCCAGAAGAAATGCCTTTTGGGTTGTCCGAAGCCAATACTGAATGACCAGCGAAACCATTAGTCCACCGAAGAAAACCCAAAAGCCCATTTCAAATCTACTCGCCCAAAGGCCGGGGTTTGTTTCTGCGGTGAATGTCATTATGGAACTGCGAAACATTAAGGTGAGAGATCCCGCGATCCATAGGACACAAAGTGTCCCGATAACTCCCCAAAACTGGGCCATATTGCGGGTATAGGTCGCTAGCCAGACAACACATAACGCCATCATCAATTCAACGAGAATTGTGGCGTAGACGGCGTCACGTACGGTGTGAACTGGAACCCCAAACAAGAGAAGATCAATTGTCCTGGGTATAAGGCTCGGAATGATAACTAAACTGATGATAAATATCAATTTGCTGAATACGGAAATTACGGGTGGAATGGGACGAGTGAGCCAAAACGAAGTGGCTCCAGTTACCGGTTCCGATTGAATTAAATAGACAATCACCGCAATCCAAATCGCGCCATTTACGACGTACCAAATGGCCGACGGCGCGATCATTTCAGCCATGCTCGCTATTTGATAGCTTGGTTGAACAGCGAGAACTGTAATTACCGCCTGGGTCAGCACGACCAGTAGCCACAGTCCAAGTATCCAACGTAGTGAGCGAATATCTTTCCAAAAATGGTGGAGGATTAGTTTCATATTCAATTAGTTGGTACGGACGCGAGCGACGGCGAGGTAGATTTCTCGAAGGGTCATGGGAAAATCTTCAGTGGTGGAGCTTTGGGGAATTTGTTCCTGCAATTCCTTCAGCGTTGCCAAGCCTGCGAATTGTTGGTGGATAAGATTCACGGTTGCCCCGGAAAATTCCGCTTGGATGACTTTCGATCCCCAATCCATCTTGGGTGCTTCGCCGGTTGCTGGGGTTATCTCAATCCGTCGAAATCTACGGAGCAATTGGTCGAGAGGCTCGGAGATGAGCAAGTGGCCGGGCTTCATGATTCCAATCCAGTCGCATAATCGCTCGACTTCTTCCACATCCTGAGAGGACATAAATACAGTGCCATTTGAATCAGCTACTGACCCCAGAAGTCCTCTAGTGAAGTCTTCTCGGACGACCGGGTCGAGACCACTAAAAGGTTCATCCAAAACCAGAAGTTCTGGCCGAAAGACCAGCGATGACAAGAGTGCGGCTTTCATTTTCATCCCTCGGGAAAGGTCTTTGAGCTTTCGGCTTGCGGGTAAATCCAATTGCGCCAGAAGTTCCCCACATAATTTGGCATCCCAGTTGGGATAAAACGGTTTGAGGTAAGCCAATAATTCTGTCACTGACATCTCTTCGGGAAGCTTTTGATTTTCGGAAACGTAACCGATCTTCCTAAACCCCCGCCAATTGAGCTTATGTGAAGGATAACCGAGAACCTCGGCGCGACCCGAGTTCGCGGTAAGCAGGTTCATTAGGATTTTGATGGTTGTTGTCTTGCCTGCTCCATTGGGGCCAAGAAGGCCATAGATCGAACCTGTCGGAACAGCAAAGCTCATATCCTTCAAGGCCTCGTTGGATCGAAAGTGTTTGCATAGGTGTTCGGCATAGATGGCAGGTTGGCTCATGATATTTTCTCCCAATGTTTCTCCAAGGCTTGCGTAACTTCGGACAGACTCAGCGACAGCCGCTTTGCTCCTACGACAAGCCGCTCTAAATCTTTGTTTAGTAAAACGCTTTTATCCTGCGATGAGCCGGCAGGAAGTTTCTGAACCACCGTGCCAATGCCAGGTTCCACCAGAAGAAGGCCTTCAGCCGTCAGATGTGCCACAATTTTATGGGCAGTGTTGGGATTGATCCTTAATTCCTGACTGATTTGACGCACTGAGGGGAAACGGTCGCCGGGTTTTAGCTTGCCTGTTATCAAAGCTTTTTGCACCGCATATACTACCTGCTCGTAAGCAGGCGAACCGGGTTTGATCTGGACGTTAAAAGAAAGCATGGCCGCGTGTTCTAGACCGACTAGAACACCTATTATGCGATGCGTCTAGAAGTTTTTTCCAATATCAAGGTGGAAAAGGGCGATCAAAGCCGCTTTAGAAACAGGCCTTATGCATCAGCTGCGAGACGGTTCGATCTTAATTTCAGTCACGCAACAGCCGTTTGGCTCTGAGGCGGCAAAGCGGATCGTCCGTTGCTCGACCCGCACGAGATGTCTTTTTTCAAGAGGTTCCAAAAACTTTTCCAGACCGTAGCCCCGGACCGTGATCGTATCCCCACCAGCCATAATCTCGATTTCTTCCGGCACCGATTTCTTGAAGGCCAACCGCATCAGCGATTCGTAAGGATAACTCCAGCGCTCCTCAATACCGTGAACGTCTCGAACAAAATGAATATGTTTTTGTTCCGTAGGAATGATTTCACCCCAGGGGCCTTTATATTCGACTGCGTCCGCTGCTTGGGCGGCAGCTTTTTTCTCTACATTTTTATACTTGAGCGCCATTTTTGTGTCTCCTGTAAGGGTGTCCAATCGAGTCCCTGATTTTGCGCGACTTTTGTAATCTCGCGCGCGGCTTGCCGTTGTTGGAACCGGATTTCTTGTTTTACCTTTAGCCGCTTCACCGTCTCCTTCCAGGCGGTCTTACGCCGACCGACCAGATCGAGCGCCAGCTTCCGCTCCTTCTCCGTGGCCATCGCCTCTTTCGCGGCTGGCAGATTGGTCGTATAAATCGCCTGACTGTGTTCAAACCGTGAATTGGACACATAGCCCTGTCGCAAATCACCCGCTTGGATGGCCTTCTCGCCCATGATCAAAATCCCGCGATCCACGGTTTTGCCCTGCGCAGCATGGGAGGTGTTGGCGTAGCCGTAAGCAAACTGCTTGAACGTGGCCGGGATGGTGCGGCCATCGTTCAGCGCCAGCGAACCATCCGGGCGATGTTCCTTCACATGGCATACGCGAATCGGTTGATTTGAATTTCCTGATAGTAGGGGCCGTCCCGTTTAAGTTCCCCGAACTGCACGGCCTTGAACTTTTTCTCCACCGGATCATAGGAGGCATTGAAAACGACGTAATGAGCGTGAAGATGTGGATCGGGCACGTTGGCTCTCACGGGCCGGGACGTGTCATGACGAAATTCCGCGATGACTAGATTTCCGCTTTTCCGGTCATCATCCGCGCCATGCTTCCGGTTCCGCACGCACGCATCCCGTTCGACTTCCCGCATGGTGTATCGGCACGAATCATGGAAGGCGTCGATAATCCGTTGGTCTCTGGTCGTGTAAGCCAGAACCGAAACATCCTTGGGCACGGAAAATGTGAAATCGTAAGCGACCCGGCGATTGCCCTTGTTTCGCATGGTTAATCTGCTGTCGTCGTCCGGTCGTTTGTTCTCGCAAAGCCGGTCGTAATCCTTTTTGGAAATAACGGAGCCTTCTTCCAGTCCGAGCATTCCGGCCCCCTGACCTTGCCAACGTCCATAGTTCTCCGATTCGGTCAGGTAATAATCCCCTTTGGATAAATGTTGGGCCTGATACTTTTTGGCCGCATCTGCATTCAACTGAGGAGTGATCCGCAACATTATTCTTTCCTACCACTGACAAGAATCTCTGTCGCAGCTTTCTTAGAATCACTTTGTCATGCTGGAATAATCCCCATCAATATTGACCGATCAATTTTCAAAACAAAAGGGCACTCCACAAAATTCCCATCATCCACTTTAGTGATCTCATCCCATTCCAACGGTTCTTAGTGGCATTATCTTTCATGTCTTCAAAGAAACAGATCATTGCTATAGGAGGCATTTTTCATTGTAAGATCAGGGTGTAGGAAGTTACAGGCGTCTCCCCTAATGAGATTAGGTGCTGGGAGTCGAGCACGCAATTTGCGCGCACATTGCGTTTATACCCGGCGCGGTCGCGCGGCCAGGATAGCACTCGGCCAAGCACACACGCGGCGCGCGTGTGGCATAAATGGAATGCCCGATAACGCGCGGATGAAGCCTCGGAAAATCAGTCGATAGACTGTGAATCCCAAAGTCCTCCAAAGCTAACTTTGCGGTTCAGTCGCGAATGAGCGATGAACAGGACATGCAAAGTGAAATCGATAAACAAGCGCCCGAAGGCGCGGAAGAAGGCGAGCAAGCCCTGCTTCATCTCGCAGAATCATTTGATCCCGGTGCGGCACGCCGTAGCGTGCTTCACCAGTACAAACGCGGCGTGCTCCTGCTCCGGGCCAAGCACGCGACCTACGACAAGATCGTTGTCATGCTGGAGAAAGTCGGGGTGAAAACCTCGATCTTCAGCGTGTCGCGGTTCTGCCGCCAGCATCGCGCCGAGATCAAGAAACTCCGGGTGCAATTGGAGAGCCGCAAGCCGCCAGTAGAAGCGTCCGAACCTTTGTTGCGGATCGGCGACGTACCCGCCAGCAGTCCCGGCGCACTCCTTGCGCCCGCCGACCGCCAACAACCCACCACCCGCAGGAATAAATTTTAGCCCGAAAGCAATCCCATGAAACGACTCATCATCTGCCCACAATCCAAAGGCGGCATCGGCAAAAGTACCGCCGCCATTTTCACCAGCCAATACCTCACCCATCTGAAAGCCCAGCACCAGCTTTTTGACTTGGATGATTCCAACAGCACAACCCACGCCATGATCCCCCAAGCCAATTTCCTCGCCATCCAGACTGCCGACGACATCGACAAGTTGGACGAGCTGGGCAAGGCGCTCGATAAGCACGACATCATTCTGGTCGATTTGAAGGCGACCATGGGAGGCGTACTCCATCAGTGGCTCGAAACCCGCGATTTTGCCGCCTATGCCAAGGAAATTGGAGCCCAGCTCACGTTCATGCTCATGGCAGTCGATGACGCGGACGCCATGACGCAAATGGTCGAGGCCATCGAGCGGTACAAAGACCAGCCTCGGTACATTGTTTTCCGTAACCGTGGAGTGCGCACCTCTCTCCTTTACGAGGGAAGTGACGTGCGCAAAAAGCTCCAGGCCTGGAAATCGCCCGAGGTGCATATCGAGAAATTGCCCACGGCTTTGCACAATCAGATGGTCATCAACGGCCACACGCTCACCGCCGCGATTGAATCCAAGGAATACCACCCTTTGGAGAGGTCGAATTTGCGGCGTCTCCTTCGGACGATCTATGCCGAATTTGAGAAGGCCCAACCCGTGCTGCTGCCATGAGAAATAGCGCCCTTCCTACCGCGCTGGAACGCCTGATCGAACCGTTACCCAATGATCTTAAGGCCGCAGTGCTGGGGGCATGGAAAAATGAAGACATTCCTCACGACGAAAATGATTCGGTGTACCGGCTCATGGTCCTTCTGACCCTATATGCCCGATTTTATCAGGACATCGCGACGACGATCACCGGAGCGTCCTTCAAAATCAGCCAGATTCATGACACTCACCTTACCGAGGTGCGCACGACCTACGCCAAACAGTCTGAGCAGAATCGGGAATTGCTTGAGGATTTGAAATACATTGATGAGCGGTTTACCGATCTGCGCAAGGTCATGGACGAAAAACCCAAGAGCCTGCGGACTCAGTTTGAAGGCGAACTGGAGTCCCTGTTTTACAAACTTCGTACTGAAGGGCAAAAGACGATCAGCGAGTTTTCCAGTTACACCAGTCGGTTCAAAAACGATTGCGAGGAATGGAGGGCCAGGGCTTATTTCACCTACCTCGTAGTTGGCGTTTTTGCCGGGATTGGCATCACTCTTATCATTTTAGCCCTCATTTATCACGGTTAGCGCCGCCGGGCCTGCGGCCCCGCGGCGCGGTAGGGTTTGGGGCTATGCGCCCAGCGACCGTGCCGGGCCGCCCCTGCTGGTTCGCCCGGCACCGTCGCTTTTCCTCTTGACGATATGCAAGGCGTGAATCTTCACGGCATATACGTCGCGGCGTCCACCGCTACGAAAGTCCGTTACTGCCGCCATGCCGCAATCTAGGATGCTGAGGTGAGACTTAATCCAATCTTAGGCGCACTGCTTTCCTTTGCTGGTAGCATCGCATTTATGGTAGCAGGTTTTCAGACGTGGAAGCTCAGCCAAGCATTCTCCGCACAGGATGTGATGCGCGTCACCGGCACGGTCGATGCGCTTCGATACGTTGGAGGTCGTCATCCCGCATTCCTTGCTAGCTATCATTTTGACGCTCAAGGGGGGACTCGCTGGATTCGATCACAGCAGATCGGCGAGAGAACGTGGCGCCATTTATCCTTTCCCGGTACACTCCCTGTAAAATACCTTCTTGGGGATGATTCTGTCAGCCGCATTGATTTGCCAACCGAAGACCAATACCAAAACAGCGAATGGACAAGCATCATCGGTACAATCGTATTTTTGGTAGTGGGCTGCATTTTTTTATTTGCGCCTCGAAAAAAAGTCTTTTGGTAGGGACTTTCATCGAGCGCCGCCGGAACTTGCGAAAGCTATAATCTTCCGCTTAGGATTACTGTTCAGACTACTCACCATTAGCGGGCGCGAAGGGCGGCAGGTTTGCTCTTGTTTTTGGCATGTTCCGGCGCGTGCGTTTCGCGAGGCTTTTCCGGTGGACCCGCCTCGGAACCATTCGCCAGCGTGGGAGCTTGTTTAACGTAGTCTTGCGCCGTGCGGGCTTGCACGACCAGCAAGGGGAGTTTTTCGCAGTCCCGATTGTCAATCAGGTTCAAGGTCTCTTCCAGCGAATTGACGACAAAGGCGTGTTTGTTCATGCGCATTTGCGAGGCCGTCTTTGTCAGACGCTGGTGAAGGGTTTCGTTTAATTTGACGGAGATTTGGAAGTGAATCATAGATACGGAGTGTGGCTGGGGTAAAAACGAAGAATGGGAACGGGTTGAATATTTTTGGCACAAGTTCGAGCCATCTCCTCGGCGGAGATAAAAAGGGTTGACTTGCACCTCATGGTGGCTAATAGTAGCTAATAAAGATTCTTTTGTCAAAGAAATTTTCTGATCCCATCGCTTATGCAACTCAGCATCAAAACCCCGCCCCACCTGACTCGACCGCTTCTCGAAAAATGCGCGGTGTTTGGAGAAGAAACCCCGAGTTCGTTGGCTTCCGAGTGCACCTGGCAATGCGTGAAATGGATGGATTTACCTCATGCCCCTTTTCACCCGCTTAACATTGTCCAGCGTTATTACCATGCTTTGGGCCGAGAGGATGAATTTCTGCTCCCATCCAAAAAGGGAGATGCCGTCATGGAACGCTTAACCGCAGAAAGCCGCGAAAAAAGGGCGCATGAAGCAGCGGAACGATTGAAGAAACGAAAGGCTTTGTTCAAAAAACAGGCTCCGCCGAAGCATCTTCATCTCAAAATCAGTCAGGGGATGAATGACCTGCCTCAGCGAATCAAGTTGAAAGCTGAATGGCTGCGCATTACGGCCAATGCGTTTGTTATCGGTTGCGTGGAGGGTTGTTTGGAAGCGATGGACGATCCCATGAAAGCATTTGCGCCTCCTCCCATCGTCGTCGAATTTTGGTCGGTTTCACAGGCAAAGTTGCGTCCAGACCCCGCAGCCAATGCCCTTGAGGGAATGATTCAAGAGTCTTACGCGGAAGCGTTACGCGAGCGGAGCGGTCCCATTCTCGATACGATAATCCGGTTCGCCCTTTGCGAGCAGTGGGATGTCACGTTGAAGCAAATTCTGGAGGACGCCCACGCTACTTTTAGTGACCAGATGTTGAAAGACTGAGTTTGTTCCCCTCCCTGTTTCGCCCAAGAGGTGGTATCTTTTCTTGCGTGATTGGGGTAAAATTTGTCCGCTTTTCTGTTGGGGCATCCCTTCCAAGCAATGGGAGCGGGGTTGCTCTTGTGTGAATTGCTCTCCCCGCTTTTGCGGTGATTGCGGGAGCTGAGCAGCCGCCGCGCCGCGCTTCTGCCAAGCCAGAACCGCGTCACGTCACCTGCTTGCCCGAGGGGATGTTTGTGCCGCGTGTTGTTCCCGGCCCAGGGAGGCGGGGGCCGGGAAACAAAACGCGGTGGATGAGGCTCCCGTTGGTCGCTGTCTGTTCGATGGCGGCATCGTCTCACGTTTTCGCCGCGCTTTTGTCTGCTGCTTCAAGCAGGTCCAGAAGAGGCTTTAAGTCGGCATATTCCGGTTTGGTTGCACGTTGCACATACTCCTCGCGGATGACGTCTATGACTGGCTTATTCGGTGCTGGTGGGTAGTTATTGGGGAGTCGAGGACTCATTCCCGAGTCGAGAAGCAGTTTTAGCACCTCTGAATTTCTTTTCTCGCAAACTGTCATAAGCGCCTGCCCCGCCATACCGGACGTTTCGTTTTTGAGAACGCCAGCTTGAATGAGCGACTTCACGGTGGCAATGGAACCTTGATGCAACTGGGGATCGGGCTGATTACACCAGCAAATGGCGGTGAACAAAACCAAGTCGCCCGCGTATGCACCGTGTTTCAGCAAGTAGTCGACTATTTCGGGATGGCGACCTTGTACCGCTGGGAGAAGTGGGTTTTGCAGGGTGGAAAAGGGATGTGGATCGGCACCATGATCCAAAAGCCACGCGACGAGCTCCTTATTCCCTTCCTGAGCCGCGATACCTAGAGGTGTGATCATGACATCCTGCTGCCACGGATTGGAAGAGGGCCTCTGCAGAGAAATCTTTTCAATTTCCGCCATAGGCCGGTTTTGGCTAATCGCATAGGCAAGCTCGGAGCAATACTCGCCGCCATGGTCCCACAAAAGTTTCATGGCCTCTTTTTGGCCGGTGCTGAGAGCATGGTATACGTCAGGCATGTAGACCGTCGCGCCTTGGTCGAGAAGCATTTTTATTGCGGCGGTGTCTCGCCGAGTGAGGGCCTTTTCCAATGGCGTAGGATTCGGAATCGGAACAGGAGGCAAACCCATTGAAGCAGGATTTATTAAATTGGCGCTTGGTGCGGATACTGACGCAGAACTTTTTTCACCTTCCTGAGGCTGCTCAGTAGGATGATTAACAAAACTGATTAACAGATTCGAGGTTTCCTTGGTTTTCCAAGGGCCTGTCACTACAAAACATTCATCTGGTCCAAGCGATGCCTTAAATTCTGAACCGTAAGAAACCTCTCCGCCATTTGCATGCAACCATTCCATTTTCAAACTCAAGTCCTGAGCTTTATTCGCCAGGGTGTTGCTCCAATTAAGTGTGACGGTAAAGTCGGAACCCCATGGTGTTTTACCCTTGAGTGTGT
>JAMFSY010000155.1 GCA_026225555.1 Methylacidiphilales bacterium | reverse complement strand
GCGTCCCTACCTTAAAAGAGTTTGAGCTTGGAGTTTGGATGCGGTTTTTATTTACTGATCCATGCATTTCTCCTCGTCGCGCCTGACGGAAATCCTCGGCACCTTTTCACGAAGCAAGATTCTCGTGATCGGCGACGTCATGCTGGATGAGTTCCTGTGGGGCAAAGTCACCCGTATCTCGCCGGAGGCACCGGTACCCGTGCTCGATGTCCAGCGGCGCACGGCTTATCCCGGCGGAGCCGCCAATGTCGCGCGGAATCTGGCCAGCCTCGGCGCGCAGGCGGGCATCGCCGGCGTGATCGGCGCGGATGAGCCGGGGCGCCATCTCGTTCAGTTGCTCGGCGACCGCAAGATCGGCACCGGCAGCATCCGCGCGACCCCACTACGGCCCACGACGCACAAGACCCGCATCTGCGCCATCACGCGCCAGCTTCACGATCATCTCGAGATTGAGGACCAGCAGCAGATCGTCCGCGTCGATGAGGAAGCGCGCGCGCCACTCGACCCGGAAAGCAAACAGTGGCTCTTCGCCCGGCTCCGCGAGGAAATCCGCGCGCACGATGCCATCATTCTCGAGGATTATGCCAAGGGCCTCATCGACCAGGAATTGGTCACGCTAGTCCTTACCGAGGCGAAGGCGCACGGCAAGATCGTCGCGGTCGATCCCAATCCCAACAACCCGTTCGATTGGTCGGGCGGCACGGTGCTCAAGCCCAACCGCCGCGAGGCGTTTCTCGCCGCGGGCCTGCCCTACTCGCTCGACGAGGCCGATGTGCTCAAGGCCGGGGCCGTGCTCCAGAAAAGACATGCCATCCGCTATCTCCTGATCACCCTCGGTGAGGCCGGGATGCTGCTGCTTGAAGGTGGCGAAAAGCCCTACCACACGCCGACGCGCGCTCAGGATGTCTTCGACGTCTCCGGCGCGGGTGACACCGCCATCGCCGCCTTCACTCTCGCACTGGCCGCCGGGGCGACCGGTATCGAGGCGGCCGAGATCGCCAATCACGCCGCCGGGGTCGTCGTCGGGAAACTGGGCACCGCGACGCTGGATGTCGAAGAACTCCGCGCCATGTTCAGCAAGAGCCAGGGGGCCGTATGAGCCAGCGCGCCGTCTTCTTCGACCGCGACGACACCCTGATGGTGAATGTCCCCTACCTCGGCGACCCCGGGCAGGTGGAAGCCTTCGCGGAAGCCGCCGCCGCCCTGGCCCAACTCCAGAGCGCCGGATTCCTGATTTTTGTCGTTAGCAATCAATCCGGCGTTGGCCGCGGCCTCATCAGCCGCGAGCAGGTCGATTCCGTGAACATCGAATTGACCCGCCAACTCGGCGACAAATATATCCACGCTTTTTACCATTCCTACGCCACGCCGGACGATCCCTACGCGACCGACCGCAAGCCCTCGCCCGAGCTCCTGCTCACCGCCGCGAAGGAACACAACCTCGATCTCACCCGCTCCTTTTTCGTCGGGGACCGGCTTTCGGATATCGAGTGCGGAATTGCCGCCGGTTGCCGTACGGTTTTGCTGACTCACGAGAAATCGAGCCGCAAGGGAAACGGCGACCCCGAGGATGAACAAGCGCGGAAAAAGGCGCACCATATCTCCGAGGATTTGAACCACGCCGTCGCCTATATTTTAGGCGGAGACGACCGTTTCGTGCCCACTGTTTAAAAGAAAATGAAATCCGTCATCGTCATTCCCGCCCGCTACGGGTCCACCCGCTTTCCCGGCAAGAGCCTTGGCCGCCTGCTTGGCCGTCCCATGATCCAGTGGGTCTGGGAGGCCGCGAGCCGCAGCCGCTTTACCGAGAAAGTCATCATCGCGACCGACGACGAACGCATTGCCGACACCTGCGCGAAATTCGGTGCGGACGTCATCATGACGAAAAAGTCGCATCGCTCCGGCACGGACCGCATGGCCGAGATCGCCGACAAGGTTTCCGCGCAACTCTACGTCAACGTCCAAGGCGATGAACCGCTGCTCTCGCCCAGCGCGGTCGATGACCTTATCCGCGCCATGTTCGAAAGTCCGCGCGTACCCATTGGCACCCTCGCCCATCGCATCGAAACGGAGGCGGAATGGCGCAGCCCGGAGGTGGTCAAGGTCGTGCGCAATCGCCATAACGAGGCTCTCTATTTCTCCCGCTCGCCGTTGCCCTTCCAGCGCGTCTTCAACCCGAAGGCCCCCCTCCTGCGCCACGTCGGTATTTATGCCTTTCGCGCCCGCGCGCTGGCCACGTTTGTCTCCCTGAAACCAAGCCCGCTGGAGCTGGCGGAAAGCCTGGAACAACTGCGCGCCCTCGAACACGGGCTTGCCATTCAAATAATCGAAACCAAATATCGTTGCCTCGGCGTCGATACGCCCGCAGATTTGGCGCGCGTGGAAGCGGTCCTGAAGAAGCAGGCCCAACCGGCAAAGGGCCGTTCCCGCAAAAAACGAAGTAGCACACCATGAAATATATTTTTGTCACCGGCGGCGTGGTCAGTTCCCTCGGCAAAGGCCTCACCGCCGCCGCGCTCGGCACCCTGCTGGAACACCGCGGCCTGAAGGTCGTCCTGCAGAAGTTCGACCCCTATCTCAACGTCGATCCCGGCACGATGAGCCCCTACCAGCACGGCGAAGTCTACGTGCTCGAGGACGGCGCGGAAACCGATCTCGATCTCGGCCACTACGAGCGCTTCACCTCGGCCAAGCTCACCCGCAAAAATAATCTCACCACCGGCCAGATTTACGAGGCCGTCCTTGGCAAGGAACGCCGTGGCGATTACCTCGGCAAAACGGTGCAGGTCATCCCGCACGTCACCGACGAAATCAAGCAACGCATCCGGCAGGTCGGCCAATTCCAGGAATGTGACGTCGTTATCACCGAAATCGGTGGCACCACCGGCGACATCGAGGGTCTGCCGTTCCTCGAGGCCATCCGCCAGTTCGCGCTCGAAGTCGGGCAGGACAACACGCTTTTCATCCACGTCACCCTCGTCCCTTACATCAAGGCGGCGGGCGAATTGAAGTCGAAGCCAACCCAGCAGAGCGTCGCCAAACTGCGCGAAATCGGCATCCAGCCCCACGTGCTCATCTGTCGCACGGAGCACTCGATCGACCGCGAACTGCGGCTCAAGCTCTCCATGTTCTGCAACGTCACGCCCGAGGCCGTCATCGAGGAGAAGGACGTCGCCAACACCATTTACGAAGTGCCGCTCATGCTCCAGCGCGAGAAGCTGGACGAGCTCGCGATCAAGCATCTCAAGCTCGATCTGCCCACCGCCGACATGACCGCCTGGCGCGGTTTTGTCGACCGCATCATCAACCCCAAGCACCGGGTCAAGATCGGCGTAGTCGGCAAATACATGGAGAACAAGGATGCCTACAAGAGCATCTACGAATCGCTTACCCACGCCGGCGCGGCGGCGGATGCGGGAGTCGAACTGGTCACGGTCGATGCCGAGGAAATCGAGGAGCACGGCGCCGATAAATATCTGAGCGGGCTGGACGGCATCATCGTTCCCGGCGGCTTTGGCGTCCGCGGAGTCGAGGGAAAGATTCTCGCCGCGCGCTTTGCCCGCGTCCAAAAGATTCCCTATCTCGGCCTTTGTCTCGGCCTGCAAATCGCCGTCGTCGATTTCGCCCGCGATGTCCTCGGCCTCACCAAGGCGCATAGCACTGAATTCAACACCGAGACGCCCGACCCGGTCATCTCCATGCTCGATGAGCAGAAGCAGGTCGTGAAAATGGGCGGCACGATGCGCCTCGGCGCCTCCATTTGCCACCTCGTTCCCGGAACGAAAGTCCAGCAGGCCTATGGCACCGACCGCGCCACGGAGCGCCACCGGCATCGTTACGAATTCAACAATGTCTACCGCGAAAAGATGGAAGCCCACGGCATGATCATCGCGGGCATGACCTCGGATTCGAAACTAGTCGAGGCCATTGAACTCGCCGACCATCCCTGGTTCGCCGCGTGCCAGTTCCACCCCGAATTCCAGTCGAAGCCCAATCATCCTCACCCCCTCTTCAGCGGCTTCGTGAAAGCGGCCGTGACGCATCACGGAAAGTAGGCGAACCGCAGCCGAATGAGCCTCGCGTCCCCATCCAGGCGAGGCCTCTGCCTGGGATTGCTGGGAGCGGCAATCCTGCTGCAAACCGCCGTAGCCACTTACGCTCCCGCTTCCGTCCCAACCGCGATTGACCTGTTGGAAAAACAGGCCGAGGCGGGAGACGCTTCCGCCCAGCAGCAATTGGGCATGTCCTATTATAATGGCCAGGACAGGCCCAAGGATTACGCCCAGGCTTTCACTTGGTGCCTAAAGGCAGCCAAGCAGGGCAACGTGCAGGCTGAACTCAACGTCGCCTACCTTTATCTCGTGGGGCAGGGCGTGCCGAAAGACGAAGCCCTTTCCCTCCGGTGGTATCTTGGCGCCGCGAACCAAGGCAATTCCGACGCCGAGCGCATGGTGGGTAATTACTATCTCCTGGGCCCGTCCGCCTCGCGCGATCCAGCCCAGGCGATGCAATGGTACCGCAAGGCAGCCATCCAGGGTGACAATGCCGCGAAAATTCGCCTGGGGAATGCCTACCTCGAGGGGAACGGTGTTCCACAGGATTTGAAAACCGGCTTCACTTACCTCTTAAGCGCCGGGGCGAATGGCTTCGGTGCTTACGGCGTCGCGCAATGTTACCAAAAGGGACTCTTTGTCTCTCCAGATTCCGTCCAGGCCTATGCGTGGGCGCTCCACGCCTCTCATCTGATCCAGACTCCAGACCTTTCCCGGTTTATGGCGTCCTTAAAGGCCAGCCTCATCGCTGAGCAGATTCAGGAGGCGCAACAGGAACTCGCGGACCTCGACGCCCGGCAGGCCGGGGAAATCCAAACCTCTCATCTCGCGAGCGTTTTTTCCACCGGGGAAAGCAGCCTCATTCACTTCAAATGGGTCGAGAATATGATTCTCATTCCTTTGCAAACCCGGGATGGGCAACCGGCCTATCTGGGCTTTGATACGGGAGCGGCCCAGTCCATGGTCAGCGAACGTTTTGCCACCAAAATGGGACTGGCGGGCAAGATCTACATGCCCGTCCTTGGCATCGGAAGAAACATCGGGCTTTCCACCCTATCCGGCGAGACACCCATCGCTCTTCCGGGACTGACTTTTGAGCGGGCTCATTTGTACATCCTGCCCGATTTCGATTTCGACCAGGGCATCGGCGAACCCATCGTCGGATTTCTCGGTTCGGACCTACTGAAAGATCTGGTGGTCCGGATTGATTTTGTGAACCAGACCATTGAGTTCACCCGGCCCGCAAATTTTCACCCCGGGGAGGAAACAGGGACCGCCCTTCCCCTCTCCCTGAATAAGATGGGGCCGTTGATCGAGGGAAAAGTCCTCAATCATCAAGTTGAGGCCACCGGAGACTTTCTGGTCGATACCGGGGACGACTCCATCGTCCAATTGACCAAACTTTTCCAGGAACGGAACCCGAAGCTGGACATCGTCAGCTTTTCCCAAAGCGGAAGCAGCGGCATCGGAGGGACGTCTCTCTCCTCCACGGGAAGATGCACCGGCTTCCAGATCGGCCCTTTTATTCTGTCCCAGCCCGTGGTCGACCTCAACCACTCCACCCAGGGCATTTATGTCTCGATGAACGGAGGCACGATTGGAAATGAAATTTGGCGGCGCTTCGATCTCACCCTCGACTATCCGGATCGGAAATTATTTTTGCGACCCAATTCCCAAATTGCCGATCCGTTCCCTTCCGCTGGCGCGGGCATGCACGTGGTCGCGCGGGGCGACGATTACAAGACCTTCACCGTTCTTCAGGTCCTTCCGGGAAGCCCGGCGGAACGGGCAGGATTCCAGGCAGGCGACCTCATTCTCCAGGTCGATGGGAAGGACCGCGACACACTTAACATGGCCGAGCTTTTCTCCCTTCTGCACACCGCCGGAAGCCGCGAAATTCTCATTCAGCGCCAAAATCGGACCTTCACTCTTCGACTTCAGCTTGAAGACATCCCCTTCCCACGATGACAAAGTTGAAATGGATTCCGGGTGGCTTTCCTGAGCGGTGCGTCTAGGCTGAACCCTTAGCCCGTGAAAACCGATTCCTCCTCCAAAAGCTTCTTTCTCATCGCCGGTCCCTGCGTGATGGAAACGGAAGAACTCACCCTCAGCATCGCCGGCCAGCTCGTGGAAATCACGGCGCACCTGGGCATCCCTCTGGTCTTCAAGGCCTCCTTCGACAAGGCCAACCGGACAAGCGGGCAATCTTACCGGGGTCTCGGGCTGGCCGAGGGCCTGCGTGTCCTCGCCGAGGTCAAGAGCCGGTTCGGCTGTCGCGTGCTGACCGATATCCATGAGTCGGGGCAAATCGTGGCTGCAGCCAAGGTCATCGATATCCTGCAAATTCCCGCCTTTCTTTGCCGCCAGACCGATCTTCTGCTGGCGGCGGCAGCCAGCGGAAGGGCCGTGAACGTGAAGAAGGGCCAATTTCTCGCTCCCGACGACGTCGATAACATTGGTTCGAAACTTCGCTCCGGCGGCTGCGACGATTACTACATCACCGAGCGCGGCACGACCTTTGGCTACCACAACCTCGTCGTCGATATGCGCAGCCTGCCGATGATGCGCCAGGCCGGTCACCGCGTGATCTTCGACGCGACCCATTCCGTGCAACGTCCCGGCGGCAACGGCACCAGCACCGGCGGCGACCGCACCATGGCTCCTGTTCTGGCCCGCGCGGCCGTGGCGGCGGGAATCGACGGTCTCTTTATTGAAACGCATCCCGATCCCGATCGTTCCCCGTCGGATGGCGCGAACATGATTCCACTTGCGCAGATGGAGCCCCTGCTGCGAACGTTAAAGACTATTCATGAGGCTGTTTCTATTTAGCGCGGGAGTGGCGTGCGCCCTGGTTTTCAGCGCCGCCCAAGCCCAGACCCCTCCCGGAAATAGCGGCAACATCCCGCAAATTCCGTTCGGGCAGACCTATAAGGACTTTCAATTCCCGCTCTACCAGAACGGGCAGCTCAGCGCGATGCTCTCCGCCATTTCCGCCAAGGGCCTGACCCTCAACCGCGCGGAAGCCACCGATTTGAAGATCGAGCTCTACACTCAGGGCAAGGTCACGACCACCATTACGTCGCCCAAGGCGGACCTCCTGATCGCCGACCACAAAATGCGGACGAAGAATACGGTGGAGATCGACCGCGCCGACATGGTTGCCACGGCCCAGACCTGTGATTTCGACCTGACGAACAAAAAATACCTCCTGCGCGAGAACGTCAAGGTGGTCCTGAAGAACTTCGACGCCGGGGTGATGCCCAAGAATACCGCCGCGCCCAAGACCAAGCCCATGGCGACCTTCCCCTCGCCCGCCCCGGCTCCCACGCCCACCCCGGCTGATGACGCGTCGATGCCGCTGAATCCCCGCGCCTCGAGCGGCGAATCGTTGCTCGATTTCCCCGGCGCTTCCGCCGGCACCAATGCCGCTCCCACGCCCAATCCATGAAATCGTTGCCCCTCTTTTTCTGCCTCTTTTTTGCGCTGGCTCTTTCGCGGGTCAACGGACAGTCGACCGACGTGGGCAATCCCGACACGCCCCCCGCTGGCGCGACGGTGATCACTTCCGACGAATTGCACATGGACCAAGTGGGCCATACCGCGATTTTCACCGGCAACGTCGTGGTCGTCGGCAACAATTTCAACATGAAGTGCGACGAGATGACCGTCTACTTCACCAACGATAGCAAGATCGACAATATCGTGGCGAAGGGCAACGTCGTGATCATCCAGCCAGGCCGCATCACACACGCCGGACAGGCCCAGTATTTCCGTAGCGACGATAAGTTCGTCCTGACCGACCAGCCGGTGATCCTCGATAACAAGAACCAGATCGAGGCCCCGGAGATCACCATTTACCGCACGAAACAATCACTCGAGACCAAGGGACGGACCAAAACCACCATCATCGAAGGCGGTGCGGCCGTTCAAAAGTGAGGCAATGAAACATCGCCTACCCAAACCCAAATCCTCCAAGGCCGGACAGATGAATCTGCCGTCCGAGCATGAGGAATTATTGAAGGACGAAAACACCGGCTCGAGCTCCTCAACGACCGAGACGCCGGATACGAATGTCGTCCCGGCATCGGACACCCCGCCGTCCGATGTTCGCGTTTCGACCCTTAGGGAACTCGCAGCGGTGGCCCCTGCGCCTGCTTTCGAGAGCTCCTTTATCATCCCGCCCGAACCGAAGCCAACCAACGAGATCGCCGCTTCGGTGATCCACGAACCCCGGCGGCCCTCCCCACCTCCGCTTCCTTTCCAGGCGATTCCCGCGACTCCGGCCCCAGCCCCTCACGCGAATGGAACCCCGGCCAGCGAAAATTCACCGCTGCTGATACAAACCAACGGCCTGGTGAAGCAATATGGCGGACGCCGGGTCGTCAATGGCGTCGACATCCATGTCCGCGCGGGCGAGGTCGTGGGACTTCTGGGCAAAAATGGCGCGGGCAAGACCACGACCTTTTACATGATCGTCGGTCTCGTGCCGCCGACCGAGGGCCATGTCTACATGGGTGAAGAGGATGTCACGCACATGCCGATGTATCGCCGCGCCCGTCGTGGCATCGGCTATCTCCCGCAGGAGGAATCGATCTTTCGCAAACTTTCCGTGGAGGACAATCTCCTCGCGATTCTCGAGACGCTGCCGCTCACCGAAGAGGAGCGCGATGCCCGTTGCGACGAGCTGCTGAAGGACTTCGGCCTCGAACACGTGCGCGAAAATATCGCCATCACCCTTTCCGGTGGTGAAAAGCGCCGCGTCACCATCGCGCGCGCCCTGGTCACCTCGCCCACCCTGCTACTGCTCGATGAACCGTTCAGCGGCGTCGATCCCATGGCGGTGCATGACATCCAGGAAATCATCGCTCACCTGAAGGACCGCGGACTCGGCGTGCTCATCACCGATCACAACGTGCGCGAGACTCTCTCCGTGGTGGATCGCGCCTATATCATCGACGAGGGCCGCGTGCTCACCCAAGGCTCCCGCGAATTCATCATCAACGATCCGACCGCCCGCGAAATTTATCTCGGGCACCGGTTCAGCATGTAGGAAGACGCCCTCGCGCAGCGGAGCCGAGGCGCGTTCCAGTCCGGATCACTTCCCCAACAACTCCGGCGGAGGCAGTCCCCAGTCCTTCCATACCCGGGCATAATCGGCCGCACTCAGCTCGGCCAGCATCGCGTTTGAACCGGGCCGAAGCCACTTCACGAGGCGCTCCAGGTCCTCCAGCTTCATGGTCGTGCAACCCGCCGTACGGTAATGCTCCCCACGCCGCACGTGGAAGAAGATATCGGTCCCGGCATTGGCCACCGGCTGATCGTAATTGTCCTCGATCACCACCATCCATTGATAGGCAAAATCCCCCAGGTGCAGCCGTTCCTTCTCCCACCAGGGCGGCAGCGGCGCGCCGGACGGCAACGTGTAGAGATGATTATAACCGGGCAGTGCGGGATCATCGATCCAGGCATCGCGATCAGTGACCTGATGATAAGGCCAGCCCGCCGCTCCGGGCGGGAGCGTGGGCGCGTAGCCAAGGGCGAACCCGATCTTGAACAGACCCGCCGGATTTCGATGATCGTCCGAGGCCTTTTGCGGTCCGGCCTGCGGCGGATTCATCCCCCGGCCCCAGGCCAGACCGCCTCGCGCAAAGAGCACCGGCCAGGAGTGGCCATCGGGCTGCCAATGACCCGTGGTATCTTTATTAAAAAGGTGAAGGGTGCCCTCAAAGGAAGAGCTTTTCGGGGCAAGACAGACGATCATTTGCCGGGCGTCCTGACCCAATGGGTTGCCTGTCGCCCTCGCCAAACCGGCCGAAGAAAAGCCGAAAACGACCCAGAGAAAAAAGAATGCCATCGACCGGTACATCCGGGTTACCGTAAAAGGATTATTCCAGAAAGCAATCGCACGCCTATGCGCACCGAACCCCTCCCCATCCTGCTTTTGACCGGCTTTCTTGGCAGCGGTAAAACTTCCACGCTTCAGCACTGGCTCGCCGAAACCGATGTACCCCTCAAGCGGACCGCGGTGATCATCAACGATTTTGGCACCGTCAACGTCGATGCCGCGCTTCTCGCCCGCCGCCAGCTCGCCTTGCGCAGCATCACCGGCGGCTGCGTCTGCTGCCAAAGCTTCGAGGACCTCGTCGAGCAGGTGGGCACCGTGGCCGATAATCCCGAGATCGATCTTCTTTGGATCGAGACCTCCGGCCTCGCTGACCCCGAGGAAGTCTTTGATCATCTCAGTGGCCCTGAATTACAAACGCGCACGGTGATCCGCCGGTTGATCCTCGTCGTCGATGGCTCCGACTTCCCCTGTTCCTGGCGCGGCCGCGCGGTGCAGGAAGAGCAGGTCCGGTACGCCGACCTCATTCTTCTGAACAAGACCGACCGGATCGATGCCCATGCACGGCAACGCGTAGAGATCACCCTACGCCAGTTGAATCCCTCCGCGCAAATCGTCACCGCCCAGCACGGCAAGGTCGATCCCGCCCTGCTCAGTGGCGAAGGGACCAGCACCCTGATTCCCGCCTCGCAAGAGTGCGGCTGCGGGCATGACCATCATCATGACCACGAGCATCATCACGAGCATGGCCATCACCATGAGCACGATGACGAGGACCTGCCTCACGCGGCCTCGACGCTTTTTCTTCCGCTGAACTCTCCAGTGGAGCGGGCTGTCTTCCAGCGCTTCCTGGGCAGCCTGCCGACCTCCGTTTTTCGCGCCAAGGGCTTCATCCGTTTCACCGATTCTCCCGCCCAGCTCCAAACTTTCCAGAAGGTCCGGGACCAGGCCGAACTTCTCGTCCTTCCGTTGGAGACCGAACCTGATATAACCACAGGCCTTGTGCTCATCGGCCCACATCTCGACGAACAACGCATTCGCGAACTGGCTGAAGCCTCGATTCTTTCCCCCGTATCTTAAATCATGAGCAAAGGCCTTTTCCTCGTCAGCCTGCTTCTCCTCGCCTCCGGAGTGTTCCGGATGGAAGCGAAGCCCTCCGTCCCGCCCACACCGCCGCCACCGCCCCTGAGCACGCCGCGCTACTTCTTCACGGTCGACCTCGATTCCCGCTACCAGTTCGTCGGCACGGGCGCGTTGACCGAGGCCGCCGCGGCGACCTCGGATTGCTACTGCTTCACCTATGACGCCGACGGCAAAGTGCAGCGGATCGAATATCGCCGCGCGGGCGTGCCGGGCCTGGACCCGCTTCTGCAGGTGCCGCGGATCGACTTCGAATATCAAAATGGCATCGAGCGCCGCTGGTATCGCGATGGCACCGGCCAGCCGACCACCGCCGTCGATGGCATTTCCGGCGAGGAACTGGCCCTCAACGCCGCCGGTTATCCCCTGACCGTGACCAACCTGGATGCCTCCGGCGATCGCGCGCGGGACACGAACTGGGCCATCCGTTACGAGCGGACGCTCGACCGCCAGAACCGCCTCATCCGCGCGCGACGCAATGGCCTGCTCGGCATCGACATCACCGACAACAACGGATTCTACGAGACTCGCACCGTTTATGACGACCAGGGGCGCCGGATGGAATACGGCAATTACGATGCCTCCGGCAATCCGCTGAATGACAACGACGGCGTGGCGCTGATCCGCACCACTTACACGCTTTATCCCGATTCCATCGCGGTGATCGAAAGCTATTTCGATGCCTCCGGACTGGCCGTCGAAGAAAAAAGCAGCGGGGTGCATCAACGCCAGCGCAGCTTCGATAAACGCGGCTTCCTTATCAGCGAGGCCTACTTCGACGTGACGGGCGCGCCCGACTTGGACAACGATCTCGAAATCCACGAGCACCGCTACCAATACGACGATCTGGGCAATCTGCTTTCGGAGGAATTCTTCGGCACGGACGGAAAACTCAAAGATCAAAAAGGCGCCGGTTATGCCCGGGTCACCTATCAATACGACAATAAAAATCGCATCGTCACCAAATCCTACTTCGGCGACGACGGCGCTCCGCAAGTGCTGCTTGATCTCGGCGCGGCGGTTATTCGCCAGGAGTATGACGATCAGGGCACGCTTGTCCGCCGCCAGTTCTTTGACGGCCAGGGCAATCCCTCCAACCATGCCCGCTATGGCGCGCCGGCCATTCGCATCCAGGTCGAGGACGACACCACGGTCATTACCCTGCGCGACGCAAACGACCAATTGACGGAGAACCGGGTCGGGGGCTATGCGGCCTTCAGCTACAAGACCGCGACGGACCATCCGCTCTCCCGCAAGAATCACTATTACAACATTCATGGCCGGCCGTTGAGCAAGCTGCGGGTGTTCATCATCAACCCGCACCTCTATGCCCTGAGCACGACTCCGGTGATGCAATACAGCGCCCGCTTCGGCGCGCTTGCCGCCGGCATCGGCTCGCTCCTGGCCATGTCCATCGCCCTGCGCAAGGGTTCCTTCACCCGGCATCGCAAAGTCTACGTGCCCACACCGATGGAGCGTTTCATCGGCTGGCTCGGAATCTTCCTCATCGGGGAAGGCATGATTCGTTTTCTCATCACCATCTGGTGGGCGTACGTCCGCTATCACAATGGGCGGATGGGGCCGACGGTTTACATCATTGAGGGCTTCTACATTGTCTTCTTCCTCTACCGGCTCTTCCGCATGCGCGTCACCATGCGCGTGCTGAACATCAGTCGGGCCGATATCCATGGCCTGATTCGCGAGTTCTTCGCCAAGGCGCATCTGGAACCCAAATGGCTCGAGGAGCACCAGACCTTCGTCACGGAGAATCTTGGCATCCGCCTGCGTTATTTCGGCCAGAAATGCCACGCCTACCTCGCCTTCCACGCCTGGCATCGGCCGGGGATCGATCTCGCCCGGGGCCTGGCCCAGCATATCCGCGCGCAGGCCGGTTCCATCCAAAGCATTCCGCGCACACGAGGGATCGCGCTTTACTATCCCAGTGTCGCCCTCTGCTATTTCCTCCTGTCTGCAACGGCCTTTTACACTCTCTGGCAGTTGATGAAGCAGTATTGACCTTTCGGTCACAGCGGTCCCGATCGATTCCGCGAACTTTTTCCGCACGGCTTGTCCTCGCGGCCAGATGCGGTAAGATTCAGGGATGGCCTTAACCTGGGATCTCCCTGAAACGAACGTCTTCGATCCCGCCCTGGAAGCAGATCGGATCAAGGCTTTGCGTTCCCTTGAACTGCTCGAGGACGTGGCCGAAGACCGCTTCGACCGCGTCACGCAACTCGCCGCCGAGTTTTTCAAGGTGCCCATGGCTTACGTCGCCTTCCTCGAAGAGGACCGGCAATGGTTCAAGTCGAAATTCGGAGTCTGTTCCATCGCGACGCAACGCAACATCTCTCTCTGCCAATACACGATCCGCCGCACCGAGCCCCTGATCATTCCCGATGCCACGGTAGATCCTGTGGTCAAGAATCACCCCATGATCACGGGCGAGCCCCACATCCGCTTTTACGCGGGCGTCCCGCTGACGGGACCCGGCGGCCAGAATATCGGCACGTTCTGCCTGCTGGATACCAAGGCCCGCCCCTTCCCGCCACAGCAGGTCGAGCAATTAAAGGCGTTCGCCACCATCGTCGAACGGGAAATCAATCTTGCCGGGATCATCCAGACCCAAAGCGAACTTCTTCTCACCCGCGAGGAATTGGTGAAGACCCAGGATCGCCTCAAGCATGAGTTTGAGGATGCCGCCAAATATGTCCGCCTGATGCTGCCTCCGCCCCTGGCTGGACGCGAAAGCATCGACTGGCATTTCGAGCCCTCCCTGCATCTGGGCGGAGACGGTCTCGGCTATCGGCGCATCAACTCCGATCAAATCGCCTTCTATGTTTTGGACGTGACCGGCCATGGCCTGGGCTCGGCCCTTCTCGCCGTGACCGCGCTGGAGCTTCTGCGCGCGCAGGTGAAGGGTCTCGATTTTTCGAAGCCCTTCAGCGTCATCGAACGGCTCAACAACACGTTTCAGATGAAGAACCATGCAGGCAAGTTCTTCTCGGTCTGGTATGGCGTCTATTCCCATTCCATGCGCCAGATCACGTATGCAAATGCCGGCCATCCGCCCGCCCTGCTGCTCACCCGCGATGGCTGTTGTTCCTCGGTGCTGACCAAGACGGCGCCCGGCGGCCCCACCTTGGGCGTTCTGCCTGAAATCGTGGTCCCGGAAACGACGATTGATTTTCCACGCGGCTCCGAGCTCTGTCTCTTCACCGACGGGCTCTATGAGACGCGGGATATCCAGAAAGAGCACGGATCTTACAATGAGTTCCTGGCCTATCTGCAAAAGGAAATGCCGATCGAGAAGTCGCTCTACGAGACCATGCTCCAGTGGCTCGACCAAGCCCGCGCGCGCCGTTCGATCGACGATGATGTCACCCTGCTTCGCTTCATGACCAAGCGTTGATCCGTGGCCACTTCGCCTTACTCCAGACGCCGCTTTCTTCACCAGCTTCTGGGTGCCGGCACATGGGCCGCCGCCGGCCTGAGGCCCCTGCCCGCGCAAACCGCGGGAAGCCCGGAGCCGTTCCGCTTCGCCTTCCTGACCGATCTTCATCTCATGGAAGAGGGCGCGCTGCGCTCCGCCGAGGGAATCGCCGCCTGCCTGGCAGCGGTAGAAAATCTAAGGCCGCGCCCCGATTTTATTTTAGTTGGCGGCGACCTGGTGAATCTCTCGCGAGACCTCACGATTACGGAAGCAGAGAAACGTCTCACTTTTTTCCTAAAAATCTGGCACGACCATACGTCGTTGCCCGCGCACTGGGTTTTCGGCAATCACGATTTGGTCGCCACGAATAATACCGGCCAATCGATCACTGATCCTCATTGGGGCAAGGGTCTTTTTCGGGATCGATTCCAGTTGCCCCATCTCTATTACAGCTTCGATCACAAGGGCTGGCATTTCGTCGTGCTCGATGACATCGGGCTCCCGCCCAGCCATCAGTACAATGGCGAGTTATCCACGGAGAACCTGGCTTATCTCCGCGCCGACCTTGATACGCATCGCAATGCGCCCACGATCCTCTGCACCCACATTCCCATTCTCTCGAATATTTCCATGGCCATTCACATGCTCCAGGCTACGGGCATCCAGGTGAATGCGCCACGGACCCTGGTCTGTGCCAATGGCGGTGAACTCACCGCCGATCTGCCCGGCCACAACATCCGCGCGGTGCTCTCCGGCCACATCCACTATTACGAGAAGATCGAATCAAACGGCGTTTCTTTCATCAATAGCGGCGCCGTTTGTGGCGACTATTGGAAGGGCCCGCTCCTCGACTGCCACGAAGGCTTCGGCGTGGTTGATCTCGCGGCGGATGGCAACGTCCAGTTCGAATACCGGACATACGGCTGGAAGGCCTAAAGGTCGGACGCCTCTAAGCCGTCGCCAATTCGCGGTCGCGGGGATCGTTCGTCCGCATCGCCTTGACGAAGTTTTGGCCCATCTCCCAGACCGGGCCAGGGAACTTGCCCAGATCGGCAATAACCTCATCCAGAGCGGTGATGAAGCGATCGATTTCCTTTTCACCGATGACCAGTGGCGGAAGGATCTTCACGATATCGGCGTTGTTCGCCGCCACCTGGGTCAGGATGCGGTGCTTGGTCAGCATCGGGGTGACGATCAGTTGCGGAAACATGCTGGCGTCGAGCGAGTGGACGAGCTTCCAGCCCATCTTGGGCATGAGCCCGCGGGGTTCGGCAAACTCAATCGCGCACATCAGCCCTTTGACGCGCACTTCCTTGATGATGTCGTACTTCTCCTGCAGCACGAGCAGTCGCTTCTCGAGGTAAACGCCAAGCCGGGCCGCGTTGTCGACCAAGCCTTCATCCTCCAGCACCGTGAGCGCGGCAAGGCCGCAGGCGCAGGCGAGATTGTTCCGGCCAAAGGTGGTCGAGTGGACGATACAGCGATCCATCCGCGAGAACGTCTTCTGATAAATCGCCCGGCGCGTGATGATCGCGGCCGCTGGCACGTAACCCGCGCTGAGCGCCTTGGAAAGCGTGAGGATGTCCGGCTCGAGATTCCAATGTTCGAACGCGAACCATTTCCCGGTGCGGCCCAGGCCGGTCTGCACCTCGTCGCAGATGAAAAGTGTGCCGTACTTGCGGCAGAGCGCCTGCGCCCGATTGAAGTAATCGTCCTTGGGGAACTTAACGCTCTTGCCCTGGACCAGTTCCACGATGAAGGCGGCGACATCGCCCTTCTTTAAGTGTGCCTCGAGTTCCTGGAGATCGCCCATCGCGACCGTTTCACAGCCGGGGATGAAGGGCCCAAAGCCCTCATGAAAGGCCGGATTGCCGGTAACGGAAAGCGCCCCGTAACTCAGGCCATGATATGAATTTTTCAGCGAAAGAATCCGCGGACGGCGGGTCGCGCACTTCGCAAATTTCAACGCGCCTTCCACCGCTTCCGTGCCGCTGTTGCACAGGAAGACGGAATCGAGATGAGGTGCGCCCTGCTGGGCCAGCCGTTTGACCAGCTTTTCGGCCAGCAAGCCGCTCATCAACGCGGAATCAAGCTGCACCATGTTCGGTAGGTTCAACTCGAGGATATCGCGGATCGCCTGCTGCGCGACGGGATGGTTACGCCCGATATTGAAAACGCCGAAGCCGGAGAGGAAATCGAGGTAATCCTTGCCGTCCATGTCGTAGAGGTAGGCCCCCTCCGCGCGCGCGTAGACGATGTCAAAACCGATGGTGCGCTGCACCTTGACCAGCGTGCGATTGAGGTACTGGTCGTGCAGATCGTAGTTGTCCCCGAGGCGGGAAGTGACCAGATCCTTGATATCGAGAGGCATGCCCTAGTTAAGCGCTTTTTGGGCCAAAAACAAGTCCGCCCGTCCTAACCAGCCTTCTCCTCGTAAACGCCGGGCCGGTGAATCTCCATGTACCGTTCTGGGTGCGCCACGGCCTTGAATCCAAACGGCCCGTAGAGGCCGTGGGCATCCAGCGTGACCAGGAGCCACCGGCGCAATCCCTGCAGCTCAGGATGAGCCAGGATGGTGGCCACGAGCGCCTTGCTCAGGCCCTTGCCACGATGCTCTGGCAGAATGAAGACGTCCGCCAGATAGGCAAAGGTGGTGTAGTCACTGATCACGCGGGCAAATCCCACCTGCCCGCTGCCATGATAGATCCCAAAGCAAAGCGAGTGGTGCAGCGCCCGCTCGACCAGCGCCCGTGGAATCGATTGCGCCCAGTAAGAATTGGAGATGAAACCGTGGATCACATCCAGATCCAGGAATTGCGGATCGGCGGAGATCAGGTAGCCCTCGGGAAGTGCGTTTTCCGCCATGATTTCCTACTTTCGAATCACTCGCGTGCTCGCGATGCGATCATGCCAGGCGAGTCCGCGCGAGCTGAACAACGCCATGGTAAAGCCGAGGAAACAGGGCAGCGCGGAGAGATACTTCGCCGCATGCCGCCCGGTCGCGCGGAAGAAACTGAGGCGTTCGCCCTGTGCGTCAGCGACCTTCAGGCCCATCCACTGCTTGCCCACGGTGGCCTGCCAGCGGGAACACTCCAGCAACGCCGCATAGAGCCACGCGCCACCCAGGGCGACGAGCAAAAGCAGGTCCTGAAAGTTTCGCCGGAGCAGCGCCCATTCCTGTCTCATGGTTTCGGCATCGTTGTGATCGACCCAGCCCTGGATCTGTATCGTCAGCGCGCCCAAGCCGAAAAGAAAGGTGATCGGCACGAATAGGACCGCGCAATCGAGCGCGAAGGCCATGAAACGGGGAATGAAGGAGGCGGGCTTCAAGGCTGGCGGCGGAAGCGCACCGGGCAAGGGCGGCCCGGCCTGCGTTTTCACCATCGGAATGGGCGGCGGAGACGGCTGCGAAGCCGGTTTGATTTCGACCACAGGAGCAGGCAACCGTGGCGGCACGGGCGGCAGCATGGTCACTGGCGCCTCGACCGAGCCGGGCGTTGCGGGCAAGTCCTTGGGCACAGGCACCGGAGGCAGGATGCTACCCCGGTCGACGTGATCGAGCACCTCGCCCAGTGGCAGCCATTCCCGCAGTCCCGGCGCGTGGGCCAGATACTGAAGCGTGAAATCCCCGCGCGTCAGCCCGTCCTTGATCTGCGCCCGGGAGAAAGGTCCCCAGGGCACGTTGTGCTTCAGAACGGTGATGGCCACGGTCCTATTTCTTGGCCTTTTTCTTCAACTTGGAAAGCACGTTCGAGCGGGTGCGCAACCGCAGCGCGTTGAGCCGGATGAAGCCGGTGGCATCGGCCTGGTTGTAGGCGCCCTGGTCGGCTTCCATCGTGGCCACGTCGGGGTTGTAGAGCGAGACGGGGCTCTTGCGCCCCGCGACGATGAGGTTGCCCTTGTAGAGCTTGAGCCGGATCGTGCCGGTGACATATTTCTGGCTCTCCTCGACGGCAGCCTGGAGGAACTCCCGTTCCGGCGCGAACCAGAAACCGTAATAGACCAGTTCCGAGTAGCGCGGGATGAGCGAATCGCGCAAGTGCATGACTTCCCGGTCCAGCGTCAGCGTTTCCAACTGCCGATGCGCGAAATGCAGGATCGCGCCGCCGGGCGTTTCATAGACGCCGCGCGACTTCATACCCACGAAACGGTTCTCGACGAGATCGACCCGGCCGATGCCGTGCTTGCCGCCGAGCTTGTTCAGCGTCCGCAACACGTCGGCGGGGCTGAGCTTCTTGCCGTCCACGGCGACGCAATCACCGGCCACGAAATCGAGTTCGACGT
>JAMFSY010000154.1 GCA_026225555.1 Methylacidiphilales bacterium | reverse complement strand
GAGGGAGCACCGCTTTGCCAACTGCCGGACTGAGTAATTAACGAGCTTACGGCGGTGGTGCTGGAATAGGTATTGGTCCCTCCCGTTCCTTCATAAAACAATTCACCCGCGTATTCCGGTGCCGCATTGCTGGAAAGCATGTTGATAGAGTAAGCGACGTGCCGGGCCTGTCCCTGCCCCGTGGGGTCCGGGTCTGAGGTGGCATTGATCAAATTATAGGTCGGGTCCCAATCCACACCGGCGAGATCGAACGGCCAATAGAAAGCGGCGCTGGGGTAGTAGGGACCATTCCCGTTCAGGGCATTGGTTTGGCCGGTGAATGGGTTCGTGTCGGTCACCAAAGTACTCAAGGGATCATCCGGGCGGAAAATATAGTAACCGGTCAGAAGATTAGCGTAATTGCGAAACATCAAGTTTCTCATCACGGAATCGACCTGATAAGCATCGGGAGAAGGATAGGGCTGCACAGTCGCGCTATCGTCGGGCCACATGTAGGCCTCGTTATAGTTATTATGTCGATACAAAGGATAAGCGTCGGCTGGCGCGTTAAAGACAAAAGGCAGATCCAGATTATCGCAAATAATCCCGTCGGTGATGTAGCCCGGAACAATCAGCACATTACTTTGTCCGGCCGAAAGAGTGACGTTGGCCGTCATGGCCGCGTTCGTATAACAACTCACGTATGTGCTGACCGGAGTGCTGCTAGCACCATAGACATAGTCAACGGCCCCTGGCGGAATCCAGACATTGAATGAGCTGGTATAGACATCGGTGTCAATACTGGGATTCAAGGACGTTGTACCCTTAGGAATCGTGAAAAGATAACCGGTCGTTTTGCCAGCGTTGTTATTCTTATTACTGTTAACCGTTAAAGTATTTCCCTCGACGGCAGCTGTGGTTTGATTGGGGAGTGGTTCATAGCCGCTGGCATCGATACTTTGCCAATTCTCGTGATTATGATCCTGGTTATCAAAAGCAAACTGCATCGTATAGGTAATGGAATTTGAATAATCGGGCCATGGACTCATGATCGGCACCGGAACATAACCGTAGGGTAAATTATCGAGGGGAATATTGTTTGTTCCAGAGTTAAAGCCGGTTCCCGAGGCGGCATACGGCTGAATCGTCGAGGCGGGCTCAACCAGAGAAACTAAAGTTGCGGTGTTCGCTGGTGGCGCGGGATAAGTCACAATATTCGTATAACCGGGCGCGGCCAAAAGAGTCCGAGTGGTATTCCAGGCGCCATCGGTGAAGAGAACGATGTACTTGACGACATTGGGATTCGTGAAACCGGGATTCTGCATCAGCTGTTCGATAGCCAACCTCAACCCTTCGTCCGCCGCAGTCTGACCGCCGAATTTGAGACGGCGCGGCGGCGCGGGCGTGCCGATACCGTTCATGTAATTGGCCACGTTCCCATATTCCTCCGGATCCACGCCCGGAATGATCGAGCCGTCGGTATTAGTCTGGTAACTATCGTAAAGATCGTTGGTTCCGGCGTAGAGGAAGTTCGTGGTCAAGGCCATCTCCAGACGAGCGGCGCTGCTAAAGGAGACGATCCCGATGTAGTCTGAAGAGGTATCGAAGAAATTAAGGAAGGTCGTAACCGCGGCAGGCAAACCCGTCGCACCCCCTCCCTGGGCAAGCATCGAGGCGGAGCGATCCACCACGACCATGATCAACCGTGGATTGCGGGTCGCCAAGGCGGATGAGGAGACCTTCAAATCCTTGAAGGCACCGATCATGCCGATGAAATAAGTCTGGGCCGGGCAACGCGCATTGCACTGACCGCTCGTAATCTGACCTCCCGCTCCGGTTTGCAGAACGACCTGGACGTAGCGACGGTAGGCACCGGAGGAATCCGTCCCCCCCGTCGTGGGCGAAGGATCATAGAAGGTATACGTATACTGGGTGGACTGCTGGTTGCTCGTGGTCGTGTAGGTGCTCGCCACTTCGGAACTGGAGGTGCTGATCGTCGCCAGGTCGAGATAATTGGCGACGGCGAAATCCCGCATGATCGTCGCCACGGCGAGTCTCCCCGTCGAATCATTGGATTGCTGAAAGTTGCCCACGGCGGCCAGGGCGGCTCCATCGACCGCACGGCTGAGGCGAGCCTTGGCGAGATAAAGCAGTCCCGAATCGATGGCGAGACCGCAAAGCAGGCACATCAGCCCAATCACGATCGCGAAAAATACGATCGTCTGGGCACCCTGGGCATTTCTGAGTTTGGGAACGTCTTTCATAACCTCTTTTTACTTCTTCAACCAAGCGGCCCATGGGATCGAACCATGGACCCGCAATCTTTACCCTCCACCACCCGAGTGACTGATCGGCGGCGGCGGCGGCGCTGGCGGGGGTGCTGGCGGCGGCGGCGGACGCGGCGGTGGTGGCGGCGGTATTGGTGGCGGCGGCGGCGGATGAGGCGGCGGCGGCGGCGGTGTTGGTGGTGGTGGCGGCGGCGTTGGCGGTGGCGGCGGCGGCGTTGGTGGCGGCGGCGGGCGAGGTGGCGGTGGCGGTGGTGTCGGCGGCGGTGGCGGCGGGTGAGGCGGCGGTGGCGGCGGCGTCGGTGGCGCGGGCGGGTGCGGCGGCGGGGGCGGTGGTGTCGGCGGCGGCGGCGGTGGACGCGGCGGTGGCGGCGGCGGCGATGGCGGCGCGGGCGGGTGCGGCGGCGGCGGCGGTGGTGTCGGCGGCGGGGGCGGCGTGATGACAGGAGGTGTTGGTGGCGGAGCCGGTGGTGTTGGCGGCGGCGATGGCGGTGGCGGCGGACGCGGTGGCGGCGCAGGCGGATTTGGCGGGGGCGCGGGAGGAGTTGGCGGCGGAGCCGGTGGCGCCGGCGGACGTGGGGGAGGTATGGGCGGCGGCGCAGGCGGCCCCACAGGCGGGCTGTCCGGAACGGTCACTGCGGAAGTCGGCGTACCCGTAATAACTCCAAAGAAGGCCGCATCGTAAAGATGGGACGGCAGGATCGAACGGCCCCCGACCATCGGAAGCGTGAGCAGGCCTCCCAAAGGAGTCAGGAACCTGTTCGTGTACATCACTTCCACGGCATAGACCCCGCGGGTGTCGTCATTCTTTAAAATGGAGCCGGAAAAAGGAAGTTGCCGCGTCACCGATTGCCAGGTGCTGCCCGGCTCCGTCGCCAGGATGTGGCTCGCGTTATAGAGATTGTTCGAGGTGCCGTAGAGACCGCCGTAGCCCTTCAATGCGTAGGAGGCATTGGCCGCCAGGGGACTGTGGACGTCGGCATTTCCACCGGTTCCAGGCCCGACATAATTCGAGTCGAGCAGCAGCACCTCATTGGTATTTCCGCTAAGATTCTCAGCGCTGTACCAAACGTGGGTGATGATCACCCCGCCGTCGGAGGAGGTGAAATCCAACCCGACCGCGCGGGCGGAAGAGTAAGCGGCGTTGAGTCCGACCTGGACGCCCAACCCGGGAAGCTGCCGCGTCGCGGTATTGGCCCCCTCGCGTGCCGCCATGGCCATGACCTGCATGCGCATGATCATGAAGCTGTAATCGAAGATCGCGCACATGATGACCAGGAAGAGGGGCAAAATGATGGCGAACTCCACGAAGGCCTGGCTCTTGCACTTGCGCCGCGTGACCCGAAGGGCCGCAATATAAGAGGGTATTCTCATTGGATGGCCGGGTTAATGGTCTCGTAGGAGTAGATGGCGGGATGCTCGAAATTAAGAAGCGCCGGCTCGTTCTTCACGATGGCCGAGACGCGCACGTTAAACACGTTGGTGAAAATTGTTCCACCGGCCTGATGGTTTCCTCCCATCATGGAGAAAAGTGGGGTAATGGTCGTGATTGGATAGATTGCAGTCACCTGGACGTAATCGCCCGCCCCTCCCGGCCCCGGAGCAGCGGCCACTTGATTGGTCGTTACCGAGGCCCCGTTCGTGATATTGGTGTACCCCGCAATGAGATGCAAAATGCCGTTGTTCGTCGTCACCAACGGTTCCTCGTCGCCAGCCGAAGGCGCACTTACGATGGTGATATTCGTATCCGGGATCCTAATCACACAATTACTCTGGAACCAATACCGGATGCATTCATTCCGGGATGCTTCCGCACCCGAGCCATCGGAGATCGCGCGGGGAACGACCAAACCCGCGTTGGTTTCATAAGGCGAAGAGGTCGACTGAATGATTCTGCCCGCTACGGCAAACCGGGTTGCCTCACGCAAAGCGTTCTGGAGCGAGTTCTCGTAATAATAGATCTGCGCGTAATCAATGATGGCGAAAAGAATGAGACAAAATGGTAAGAGCACCAGCGAAAATTCCACCACGCTCTGGGCACGGTGCCGCCGATTGTGACGTAAAAAGTGTATGTTTTTCAGACACTTTGATGTCAGCAAACCTTCTCCCTGAACAGGAGCGCACGGTAGAGGTCGGGACATAAGGCGGGCTTTGGGGCGAAAATGCAAATCCCGGGCCACAAATGGCTTTCTGTCAAGGAACTGCCATAAATCAAACTCGAGGCTCCTCAAACTCAAAAAGTTCCACGCGGCGAAAAGGGCGGAAATACCACAAAGGACACGCCTATTTCGGCAGGTTTCCGGTATTCTCCATCATCTCCACGACCGCAGGCCCCAGGATGACGATGAACATGGAAGGGAAAATGAAGAGGACGAGCGGAATCATGATCTTTACCGGCGTCTTCATCGCCTTTTCTTCCGCCCGCTGACGCCGCTTGATCCGCATCGCCTGCGCCTGGATCCGGATGACATCCACCAGCGAGCCACCGAGCCGGGCGATATAAGTCACGGCCGTGACGAAAGCTTTTAATTCCTCCAGCCCGATCCGATCACCCATGTCGATCAAGGCCTCGTTACGACCCTTGCCCAGCCGAATTTCGCGCAGGGTTAGATTCAGTTCCTCGGCCATGGGCCCGGTCGATTTCTCCATGACGATGGCCATGGCACCATCCAGGGCCATGCCGGCCTCCACGCTGATGGAGATGAGATCAAGGGTGAAGGGAAGCGCCTTGCGGATCTCATTTTGCCGCGCCTTCGCCTTGCCCTCGATCCAGCCGTAGGGAAGCCGGTAGCCCAGCAATCCGCCGATGACCAGAACCAGGGTGGAAAAGGTCATGAGCCCCTGAGGCACCCCCACGAAGGAAAGCGACATGAACGGAACCAGGATCATCAGGATGTAAGAGAAACTGGTGATGCGCGCCGGCGTCACCTTGGATCCCTGCAAGCCAGCCCGAATGATAAGAACGCGCGCGCGGTTGAGCGAGGTGACGGGAGTCAGCTGGCTGAAAAATTTCGAGGTCTTGTCGACCACGGGCAGGATCACACGCGTGACCAGGCTCTTGTTCATCTCATCCTGGTCCCGCAGCGTACTGGTGGCGCTGCCCTTCGGTTCCTGGCCCGCCTTCAGCCCCTCCAACCGCTGGCTGATGGAGGTGCCTTCCGACGACGGCGTGAAGGCCATCCCGAGCAGGATCAGCATCCCGAGGAAACACGCGCAAATAAGAAAAAAGAGCATGGCTTAAACCTCGATATCGCAGATTTTGGAGATGACGAAGCAACCAAGCAATTCCAGAAAGACACCCATTGCCAGCATGAGCGGCCCCATGTAGCGGTCCATGAAGGGAAGGTCCCCCACCCGCGGCGTCCAGAGCTTACTCATGTAGTTATAACTGATCAGCGAAATCACGGCGGCCAAACCAAAGGGCATCAACCCTACGATCATTCCGGAGAGCTTGCCCTGAGTGGTGAGCACGCGGATCTGGCCCTGGATCGTAATGCGCTGGCGGATCATCGCCGCCACCTGGTCCATGATGTCGGCCAAGTTACCGCCCACGTTGCGCTGGATGCTGAAGGCGCTCATGACGATTTTCAGATCCTCGCTGGGCACTCGGACCAACATGTTATTAAAGGCCGTTTCAACGGGGATGCCGAGATTCGTTTCCTTGAGCAGCAGCCGGAACTCCATCCCGATCGGGTTCGGCGAATCCTTGCTCGCGATATCCACGCCTTGGAGGAAAGTCTGCCCTGAACGCAGGGAATTCGTGATCAGGATAAGAAACTCAGCAAGTTGGAGGACGAATTTATTAACCCGCATGGAGCGCTTCACCTTCATGATCGGGATATGCAGGAACGTCGCGATGCCACCGACGGCCAGGGCGACGTAGAAGTTGTGCGCCAAAAGAAGGGTCAGAAAGAAAGCCATGAAAACCCCGATGACACGGAGGGCCAAAAACTCGCCCGGCTTCATTGGGATATCGCACTGGGTCAGCTCCTTTTCGAGACTGTCCAGATAGGCCTGGCCGGTCAGCTTGCTGAAGAAGCTGCGAAAATCGATCGAGGACATGATCGACTTCTTTTCCATGCCCAACTCGATTTCCCGGGCCATGGCCTCGGGATCCTTGGCGAGATTTTTCAGCTTCTCCCGCAGATCCATCTGGGGCGATGCCTTGCTCTGGTGATAACCCCAAGCCAGAAGAAGTAGGAAACCCAGCGTGCAGCCGATGATGATCAGTTCCAGGAACATGGCCGGTTCAGGTTACGGGTACTCGGGATTATTGTGATGGAGGACACTCTGGTAAATCTCCACCGGAATATTCAGCTCGTTCGCGTTGAATTTGGTCTGGCACTTCGGAACGATGCCAAGACCGCGCGTGATGCCGATGAGCTTGCCCTCGGGATTCACCCCGGTCTGCTCGTACTTGAAGATATCCTGAAGGGTGACCATGTTTCCCTCCATGCCCTGGATTTCGGTGATGTAGACGCACTTGCGGCTGCCGTCAGCGAGACGGCTGATCTGCACGATCAGGTGTACCGCGCCGGAAATCTGCTGGCGGATGGCCAACTGAGGCAAGTCCATGCCCGCCATCATCACAAGGGTTTCCAGCCGGGCGATGGCGTCGCGCGGGGAATTGGCGTGAGTGGTGGTGAGCGAGCCATCATGGCCGGTGTTCATAGCCTGGATCATGTCCAGCGCCTCACCGCCGCGGCACTCCCCGATCACGATACGATCGGGCCGCATCCGGAGGCTGTTCTTGACCAGTTCGCGAATCGAAACCTCGCCCTTGCCTTCGATGTTCTTGGGCTTGCTTTCGAGCCGGACGACGTGATCCTGCTGGAGATTCAATTCGGCGGCGTCCTCAATGGTGACGATGCGTTCCCCATCGGGAATGTAGGAGGAAAGCGCATTCAACATCGTCGTCTTACCGGAACCGGTGCCGCCCGAAATCACGATGTTCAGCGTGCAATGGACGCAGGCCTTGAGGAACATCGCCATGCTTTGGGAAAGTGCGCGGAAGGAGATCAGCTTCTCCATGGTCAACGGGCTTTTGCTGAACTTGCGGATCGTGATGACCGGACCATTCAGCGCCAGCGGGGGAATGATGACGTTGACGCGCGAACCGTCGGGAAGACGGGCGTCGCAAAGCGGGCTCGATTCATCGACGCGGCGGCCGAGCGGCGAAAGAATCTTGTCAATCACCCGGCGGCAGCTTTCGACGTCCAGGAATTTGATCGGGGAAAGGAAGAGCCGGCCCTTTTGCTCGGTGTAAATGGTCTGGTGCCCGTTCACCATGATTTCGGTAATGGTATCGTCCTTGAGCAATTGCTCCAGGGGACCAAAGCCCACCATTTCGTCGATGATATCTCCGAGCAGCTTGACACGAAGCTGGCGGCCAATCGGAACCTTATCCGCCGTCAACCGTTCGTCGACCAGCTCCTCGATCCGTTTTTTCAGCGCGCCTTCGTTGCCGCGCTCCAGCAGTTTCGGATCCAGCGCCTGCACCAGGTAGGGCAGCAGTTGCTTCTTGAACTGCATGACAAATTCCTGCGCCGCATCGGGCTGGGCGCTGGCGGCCGGGCGTTGCGTGTTGAGCGCGGAGCCTTGCGGCGGATGCAAGGCCGAAGTCGATGTCGCCACCGTGGGCAGCGCCTGCGTGGCCGGGATCGCCGAACCAGGGCGCGGCGGGATGCCGGCGCCGGGCGGACGGGCGGGAATGCTTCCGGGTCGCGGAATCATGCCGGGGGTTCCGTTGGCAGGCCGGTTAAAATTGGGAGGAGGTATCGCCATACTTGAAGTAGATGGTAGAAATTAGCACATCCCGCGCCTTTTTACTTCAGACTTACCTTTTGCGACGGTTTGGCGCCCAGGAGGCCCCGCTTCGTCGTCTTGGTTACCGAGGCCGACTCCGGCGGTTTATCCTGCCAGCGATAGAAGGAAAGTTCAGCCAGCTTGTTTAGCACCACGGAAACCGGGTGATGCGGCTCAGCAATCACGATCGGCGCTCCGCTATTGATGGAGAAGGTGATCGGTCCGGCGTTACAGGGCAAATAGGCGGCCACGGGATGCTCCAGCAACGATTCAATTTCGTTTTCCGAAATCTCTGCGCCGATCTCCGCCTCGTTGACCAGCACCTTGAGCTTTTGATTCGTCACCTGCCGGTCATTCTTCAAAAACTTGATCATGTTCTTCGCCGAAAGCAGGCGGGCGACATCTCGGCTGGTGACCAGGAAAATAATGTCGCTGGCATCGGCGGCGGCAATTGTTGCCCCCGCCATGGCCAAACCTGTATCGACAACGATATATTGGCTCAGTGAACGGGTCGCATCCATGATGGCCGCCCCGACATTGTAATCGAAGGGCGTGGCATCGAAATCCTGATTCGGGGAAGCGAGATAACGGAAGCGCAGGCGGGGGTGCGGAGCCAGCGTGTTGTTCAGGTACTCGGCATCGAGCGCGCCACCCTGCTGCACCGCGTCCATGATGTTGTTGCGCGGCACATCATCCAGCATCACCGCAAAATCACCGGGGTTGAGACTGAAGTCGAGAAGCGTGACACTGTCACTAAGCTTCGCCATGGCCGCCGCGATATTGGTGGCGATGACCGACTTGCCGGTTCCTCCCCGGGCCGAGATGACAGAGACGACAAATGCTTCGCCCTTCAGATTCGTGGGAGCGCGATTGTGATCGTAGCGTTCCTGGCTGCGAGGCGAGGCGGCGGCGAGAATCTTGGCAATCTCGTTCATCGGGATCGGCCCGACCAGAACGTCACGCAATTCCAGCTGGAGCAGGTTTTGCCAGACTTGCCCGCCTTCGGAACCTTCCAGGGCCGGAATAATATAAATGTCCGGCGCCTTCTGGCGCACCTGATTGATGAAGTCAAACCCGGTCATGTCCCCGAGATTGAGGCGCACAATGAGCATCCGGGGATGCCCGGTAAGCATGGTCGCCGCGGCAAAGAGGCCTTCGCGACCGGTCTGCGTTTCGCTGACGAGGTTGAGATCCGGGTTGGATTTTACCGCGCTGCGAATGGCTGCGCAGCGCTCAACGTCATCGTGGACGAGGAAGACATCAATCATTTTTCACGGGAGGGTCGAAGGAGGAGTCAACGGGGCCGAAGCCGAGGGCGGCTTGGGAACATCGCCCGGAACGGTACTCGTATCAACTGGCCGGATGGAAGCGGGTTG
>JAMFSY010000153.1 GCA_026225555.1 Methylacidiphilales bacterium | reverse complement strand
TGATCCCGGATTTCCATGTCGGTCAGGTGATTTTTCGGATCGTCCGCATCTTCCGCCGCCAGCAACATCGAGAGCAAATCTCCATGGTCCCGCGCGTCTTTCCGGCGCTCCGAAATCAGGCCGTAAATCGTCGTGTCGAGCTGAGCCTGCGCGGCGAACAAGCGGCGATGAGCCGGAGTCGGAAAACGCCTCAGCACGTTCCAGAAGGGCAGCAGCATTCGGTTGAAATTATCGATAATGACCGTCAGCGACTCGGCGATCTCGTGCGCCTCGGCGTCGACGTCGGACCCGAACAACGTCTCACCCACCACGGCGAGCGTCAGGCGGTTCATTTCCACGGCCAGATCAATCTCCTCATCCGCGCGAAGTCCATCGGTCCATTGCCGGGAACGCTCCGCCATCACTTGGGCGTAGCCCGCAATTCGCCCGCGATGAAAGGCGGGTTGGATCAGCTTGCGCTGCCGCGAATGCTCCTGCCCTTCGCTGACCAGCAGACTGTTGCCGAGAAAGACTTTCGCGCCTTCCAGTGCCTTTCCCTTGCGAAACGAATGCTGCTTCGTCACGAGAAATTCATTCACCACGGCGGGGTCGCTGAAGAGGACGAAGTTCTCGTTGAAGAGCTTGAAACGCGCCGCATCTCCCTGCTGCGCCTTCATCTCCTGGAAGAAACTGAGCGGAGACCGGAAACGGCGATGCACGCTGCCCACCAGCGGAAGCTCCCTCGGCCGCGGAATGGATTGAAACGAGCGCGCCGCCATGAAAATCAGTTCATCTCAAAACCGTACTTGGCCCAGATGGGACGGGCCGCCTCGCTCGCGCAATAGTTGACGAAGGCATGCGCGGCATCGGGATTTCTGGAAAGCTTTCCCACCGCCGCCGTATAGAAAATCGGCGGCGCATCCACCGTGCCCAGAGGAAAGATATCGAACCCCGGCAACTGCACGCCGGTCAGATCGGTGCGATAAACAAAGACCGCATCGGCCTGGTCGCGCTCGACGATTTGCAACGCCAGATTCTCCGTTCCCGCATTGGCATAAAGGCTCTTGTGATCGTCGTCGAAAAGGTCGTGCTTCTGCAACGCGCGCCGAGCCACCCGGCCCGAGGCGGTCAGATCGGGATTACCCATCGCGACCTTTTTCCACTCCGAGCCGATCAGGTCGAACCACTCGAGTTCATCGTCCTTTACCAGCGCCTTGCGCCCGAAAATCACCAGGGAATTCCGCGCCAGGGAATGCTGCCCATCCGGCATGACCAGCCCCTTGTCGGTCATCCATTTGATATCCTCGAGATCGGCACTGATCACCACGTCCCAAGCCGGATTTGATTCCAGTTGCGTCCGCATCGTCCCGGCATTGGTCAGCGTCAGCGGAACCTGCGGATTGCTCGACTGGCTATCAGCCCAGGTTTGCGCCAATTCCTGCAAGACGCTTTTCAAGCTGCTATCGGCCAGTACGGAAACGGAGATCCCCGAGGCGTCGGGAGGGGGAACATTCGCCTCGGGAGCCGTCACGGGCGCCGGGTTTGGCGCGACCGGTTGAGCGGGCATCGCCTGGGCAGGGTCAGCCGGCGTGGCTGGAACCGCCGGCTGCGCGGAGGCAAAAGCCATTCCGGCCCATGCCATGATCAGGGCGCATAAGCCGGGAAGTAACTTGATCATGCGATCAATCCATCAGCTCGTAGGCAATCGCGCTCAGCGCAAAAAAGGCCGCCGTCTCCGCGCGCAGGATGATCTTTCCCAACGAGACCGGGATAAATCCCGCCGAGCGGGCCTGACCGATTTCGGCGGGAGTGAAATCCCCTTCCGGTCCGATCATGACGACAAGGGGTGTGCCCGGTTTCAGGCCGGGCAGATGTTCGCGCAAAACGGATTTAAGCGGCTTCGCTTCGTTCTGGAGTGAGGCGATTAATTTGACCGCGCCGCGCGGAATCTCCGCGATGAAATCCTTCGGTGGGCGCGGCGGATGCACGGAAGGAAGCCAGTTCTGTCCGCACTGCTTGG
>JAMFSY010000152.1 GCA_026225555.1 Methylacidiphilales bacterium | reverse complement strand
CCGGCGGAACGGCTGATTTCCACGCTGCCTCCGGGTTCGGCGGCAAAAAAAGCGCGCCAGTAAGATTCGATTCCCTCCAATCCCCTCTCCTGCCAGCGACTCCAGACCGGCTTCATGTACGACTGGCCCAGATCTTTCCAATAGGCCTTCAGTCCCTCCGGCCCCAACGAGGCGCGGATGAAGCGAAAGGTGGCATTGATCGCAAAATAGAAGTCCGCCGCCCCCTGGGGCTTGGTGTCGTGGTAAGGCAATGCGGAAAGATCCGCGGCGGGAGAGGGATTCATCACGAGCAGGCCAGCGCCTCTCGAATCAGGGGTTCGGCGAGAAGCTTTTGCTTCTGCTCCTCCGACAGGCGGCGGATGGGCGCGGGGCAGAATTGACCGGGAACGCCCTGCTTGTTGAGCAAGGCTTCACAAGCCGGAAAGAGCGGATAGGAAGCAACGAGCGTCCGCAAGACCCGGGAAAGAAGAGTTTGCTTCGTCTCGGCTTCCTCCCAGTTCTCCGCCGCGCAGGCGCGCAAGAGCTGCGCCGTCAGTCCCGGCAACACGGCGAAGATACCGTCGAGATGTTCCTGCACCCCGGCACGGAAGAGTTGAGCCAACAGAGTGGGCTGGGCGACAATCACACGGAAATCAGAAGCCACTTCAGCGCGTAATTGCTGGGCCCAGGCAAAATCGCACGAGCATTTGATTCCCCGGATATTGGGATGGCGGGAAAGTTCAAGGACCGCTTCGAGATCGAGGGTCACTCCCGTCATGACGGGCAGATAATAAACGAAGAGCGGCTTTTTCGATTCGTCCGCCAGAGCCTTGAAATAATCGATCAAATCCTGCCGCGCAAACTTATAAAAGTAGGGGGTGAGGACAACGATTCCGTCAGGGTTAAATTCCTCGCAAATTTGCAGGCGTTCCCGTGTGCGGGTAAAACTGGTGTCGCCGATACCCACCAGGATTTCGCCCCGATGACGTGATGCAGCCACGCTCTCGCGGATCAAATCGCGGTAAGTATCCTCACGCAGGAGCTGCATGAGCCCCATCGTTCCACCAATCAGGATACCGTGCGCTCCCATCCGCCATTGGGCGTCCAGATGAACCTTCAATCCCTCCAAGTGAAGGCTTTCGTCAGCGTTAAGGGGAGTACAAATCGCGTTGGTCAGAATCGGGCCGTGCATGGATGCAGATTAGCTCGTCATAAGGTTATAACGTCAAGACAATAACTGGCGCATAGCTCTTGAAACACTTCGTTCAAAGCGTGACGGTTTGATCCTTTTCCCGGCTTTCATTGGCCGCCTCCACAAAACGGATCACCTCAAAGATCTCGCTTGCCGGGACGGGACTGGCTCCCGTTTCGAAGAACTGAAGAATTTCCTGAAGGAGGCGGTAATAAAACGATCTGGGCTGGTTCGAGGCATTTGCCAGCGACCTGCTGCCCTTTTCCCGATGGAGCGTCCCGGCAAAGAAGCCGTTCCCGTGGCGATTGCCACGAACAGTTCCAATTCTTCCATCCGACCAATCACCGACAATGATGTCGTCCCTTTCCGTCGATCGGACGGTGACCTTCCTACAGCCGGGGCCCAAGGCCCGATAAAGCATCTCCACCGCATGAATACCGTACCAAAAATAGCCGGGTAACGGCGGTTGAAAAGCCATGGGGCCCTGCATGTCGGCTCCATAGAGCGGTCCCAGTTCGGTTTCGGCCAAAGCCCGGTCGAGGTCGTCGGCCCAGCGCAGGGCGGAAGCGCTCAGGAGTGGAATTCGCCGTTTTTCCGCGATCTCGATCATTGCCCTGGCCTCGGCTGAAGAGGCAGCCAGGGGTTTGTCGATAAAGACGGGCTTGCCCGCTTGGGCACAAATTTTGAATTGTTCCAGGTGTTGCCTTCCGTCAACCGATTCGAGCAAGACGGCGTCCACTCCTTCAACGGCTTCCGCGATCGTCGAGACGAGAGAGATCCCGTATTTGTCCGCCAATTCCCGGCTGATGCCCTCCACCCGCGAGGCGCTTAATTCAAAATCGTGAGAACCTCCGGGAAAAGCTTTGACGATTCTTCCCCCCTCGAGGTGATCGGGATCATCGGAAAGATGCAGCATTTTAGCAAAGGCCACGCAATGACTGGTGTCGCAACCAATCATGGCGATTTTCATCGTGTTCATAGGAGCTTTGGTGAATTTCCAACGTTCAACATTCCATGTTTCAATAACCGCACGATTTGATTAACGCCCTTTTCCAAAATCTTGGGTGAATCCAGATCAAGGCCAACCGAGCGGGAAAGCGTATAGCGGTTTGAAAAGTAAATCAGACAAAGCCCGATCAAATTAATGAGAAGATGTTTGGCGTCGAAACCGGTGTCGATGCGCCCTTCGCGCGTCCCTCGGCGGAGGACCTGCAGAAGCACCTGGAGAATCGGCGCCTTGGAAAGCGCCTCGCCCGCCGCGGCCAAGTGACGGCCCTGGCCCAAATTCTCCCAGAGCAGAAGCTGGACAAATTCGGAGTTCGCGAAGAGGAATGAGAAGTAAGCGCGAATGATGGCTTCGAGCACTTTTTCCACGGGCTCCTCCGGATGGACCACGGCCAATTCGACCTTCGTCAGTCGTCCATAGACCTCTCGCAAGACTTCCCGGTAAATCCCCTCCTTGCTG
>JAMFSY010000024.1 GCA_026225555.1 Methylacidiphilales bacterium | reverse complement strand
CCGAAAGATCGGGCATTCTCCCGACCAGCATGAGACGACGCGTCGAACAAGAGGGCCTGCTTTGGCGGCAGTGGATGCGCATTTCCCGAAAGAGGGCCAAGCAGACGGTACTGATCGACGCCATTCGCGAGACCTTTCTGACGGCGGAGGAACTGACGAGAGCTGCAAACGATTTTGGAGAACGCCTCACCCCCTATCACCCCGGAGAACGCATCGCGTTCCGCGTGCCGAATGGCGCGGAATGGATGGCCCTCTTTCTCGCCTTGCAACGGGCGGGACTGACCGCCATTCCGCTCGACGGCACCCTGCCCGCCCAGGGTTGTTTTGAAATGGCCGGGCAGGTCCAGGCGCACGCACTTTATCTCGAGGGCCAGTTTCATCCCATCGGCAAACCGCGCCGCTCGCCCGCCTGCTGCTGCGTCAAGGTCACTTCGGGCAGCGGCGGTTTGCCAAAAATGATTCCGTGCCGCGCGGAGCATCTCCTCGCCGACGGACTGCAGGTCGTGAAGACAATGGGTATCCGCGCGAGCGACCGCAATCTCGCCGTCATCCCGCTCGGACACTCCTATGGGCTCGGTAATCTCGTCCTGCCGTTGATCCAGCAGGGCACGGCGTTGGTCACCGCGCATGATTACCTGCCGCGCCAGTTGGTGGAATGGGTGGCCCGTTATCGCGTCACCGTACTGCCCCTCGTGCCTGCGCTTTTTCGCGTGCTGGCCGCCGTGCCGGCCGGGCCCTCCCTCGCGCCGGTGCGGACCGCCCTTTCAGCGGGCGCAGTGTTAAGCCCTGAAGTCGCGCAGGCTTTCTTCCACCGGTTCGGCATCAAGATCCACAATTTCTATGGCTCATCGGAAACCGGCGGCATCTGTTACGACCGGACGGGCGCCGCATCGCTGACGGGTCGATCCGTCGGCAAACCGCTCGCCGGAGTTTCCATCACGCTGACCAGGGACCGCATCACGGTGAGCAGTCCTGCCGTGGCGATGCGCTCGGGCCGTTGGCGGCTCAACGATGCGGCGGCATGGAACGATCGCGGCGAATTGGTTCTGCTGGGCCGGCTCGGCCAGGGTGCAAATATCGGCGGGAAAAAAGTGCATCCGCTCGAAGTGGAACGCGCCCTGCGCTCGCTTCCCGGCGTGACCGATGCGGCGGTGTGGCTCGCGCAAAGTCACGGACGCGATTTGTTGGCCGCGGCGGTGGAAACGATCCGCAATCGCGCCGATCTCGAACAGGCGTTGGCCCGATCCCTGCCCGCCTGGAAATGGCCGAAGGCCTATTGGATCGCGCCGGAACTTCCTCGGACGGCGCGCGGTAAATTGGATCACGCGGCCCTGCGGCGGAAGATCGAAACCTCCACGTAAAACTTCGTCGGTTTAAGAACTGGCGGGCCTGCTCAGCACAATCCGTCCGCGCGCGATTTCCTTTTCCCCGACGCGCAACGTCACGCCAAATTGCGCCAACGCTCCGAAGCTATTTTCCAGCGTCACTTCGGTCTCCAGCGTTTCACCGGGCGCAACCGGTTGCTGGATCTTGAACTGCACCACCTGCGCGAGAACGAAATGCTTCGGCGCCTCCTGTTCGAGCATCGAGGCCCACAAGGCTCCCGCCGCCTGCGCGCCGCATTCGATAAGCAAAACTCCCGGCATGAGCGGCTGGCCGGGAAAATGATCGGCAAAAAACAGCAACTGCGGATCAAGCCACTTCCGCCCACAGCCACGCCGCCCCGCTTCGACCAGCTCGAACGAATCGAGGAAAGAAAAACCGGGGCCGTGGGGAGTTAGGCTCATCTCTTTATCTAGCAGCTAGCTGAAAAAGGCTCGCTCCAAAAAATTTCTGTCATCCTGAGCTTGTCGAAGGATCAGTTCTGCCTCGATGAAAGCAAGAGGCAACCGAACTGATCCTTCGACAAGCTCAGGATGACAGATTTTAATGCGACCATTAACTCAAAATTGTTCCAACGCCTCTAGGGAATCTTGAACAGCCCCTCATCGATCGGCCCGTTGCGCTGACCGTCGAGAAACTCGTAATCGATTTTGTTGCCCGCTTGGATCGTCACCTCCACGCCCAGAATATCGTAGCCGGGAAGCCCCAGCGTGGTGACGATCTGCTCGACTCCCTGCGAGGGCGCGGTCGGGGTCATGAACGGCTTCAGCGTGACGAAAAGGCGATCGCCATCCCGGGCCATGCCCACGTCAAAATCGCGATGCCAGTGCGCCGCATCGCTGTGAAAAAAATCGAGCAGGCTCGCGGCGTGCGAGGGAAATTTTCCCTGCGCGGAAAGATCGCGCCGCTGGAGTGGCTTGCCCTGTTTCTGGATCGCCACCCCGGTCCCGTTGACCAATATCCACTCTCCGGCGGGCTGGGAAAAGCGAATGAGCATGCGGTTGGGCGTCTCATAATAAAGCGTCCCCAAGCTCACGATCGGTTGAGCCACGCCCTCCAGATGCAACGTTTGGCGAAGACTCGATTTGAAACTGCGCGTGCCCTGCTGCACGGCGGTAAAGCCGTTCTCATAGGTCGTCATCTCGCCCGCCGTCACGGTCACCGGCGCGGCCTGGGCTGCCGGCCACGCGATCAGGATTCCGGCGAGAGCGAGACGAATTGATACCATTGTTCGGGGTGGGCGCATAAGACGGGGAGAAAAATATCGGCGATCTGCTGGCTGTAAAATTGAAGCGTCTCGGCGCGGGTGGCGCGGGGCTCGATGAAAAGCGGGGCGAAGACCTGGGCGTGATAAAATCCGTCGGCCTGACGCACCATCGTAGCCGGGATCACCGGCGAACCGCAATGCGCCGCGAGCAGTAGAATCCCCGCCGAAAAACGCGCCACGCCATGCGGCAGATTCACCGGGATGTTCTCACTCGGATGCGGGCGATCGATCAGCGTCGCGACGAAGTGGCCACTTCGCAACCGCTCCGCGATTTGCAGGAAGGCAAAGCTGTCCGGCCCGATCTCGATGGTATCAACGCCCCAGCGGCGGCGGAAACCGGCGCGCCATGCCGTCAGCGCACTGCTCGGCTCGGGATAAGTCAAAGCAGCGCTGGGAAAACCGTTCCGCGCCATGAGAAGTCCTCCGAGTTCAAAGAGCCCGAAATGCCCCGTCACGATCAACGCGCCCTTCCCCTCACGGCGCGCCGCGTCGAGGTGATCCTCGCCGGTCATGCGGGAAATAATCTTCAACGCTTCCTCGGGCGGGCGCGTGCCGATGTGAAAATAGTCGGCGAGCGTTTTCCCGAATTCACCGTAAACCCGCCGTGCCGATTGCAGCGGCAACGAATCATCGAGCAGGCGCAGATTGCGATGGACCACGCGGACGCGAGCCGGATGTGTCCACGCGTAGATCCATCCCGCCGAACCTGCGACAACCCTCAATACGCTCAAGGGAAAGACACGGCCCAGCCACGCGCCCAGGTCGAACATCGATGCGCAGTAAAGCGACGCCGAATGGTGCGCGCCTTTCCCTCCGGGCACGCGATGCACCGGTTGGAGCCGCCCGTAAAGCACGGGCAGAAGAATCAGCCCGCTCGCCACCGCCGCGATGGTGCCGAGATCCATCACGTTGCCGAAATTTTGCAGCGCGGGCTGGCTGCTCAACACCGGCGCGGTGAAGCCGATGATGGAAGCGGTACCTGTGAGGAGAACAGGCACGGCGAGATGACGAAAGGCGTCGATGAGATTTCCCCGCGCATGCTCCAGCGCGAGGAGAATGTGCAGGCTGTAGTCGATGACCAGCCCGATCATCAGCGGCAGGCAGAGCAACGAGAGAATCGTCATCGATGTCTGGCTCGCGTAAAGCCCAAGCGCGAGCAGCAGCATCGACATCGCCAGCGCGACGAGGTTCAACCCCACCAGCCGGAATGAGCGGTGCGCCACCGCGCAAAGCGTGACCACAACCAAAAACATGAAAAGCGAGAGCCGCTTGAAATCCTGCACCGCCGTGCGATTGAGATCCTCGCGCAACTGGATCCACGCCCCGCTTGCCTGCGCCGGACCGGTGAGGTCAAGCGTGCCCGCCTGCCAACGGTTGAGCGTGTCGATCAGTTGCAGCGTCGAGGCGGCCCAGGTGGGATTGAACCCCGCCTGCTGGAATTGCTGGCGAATCGGGGCGGGATCGAGCGGTGTCCACGCGCCGCGATTGGTCTCCGTCGCGCCGGAAACGAAATCGGGATGCGGCATTTGCGCCGTCGCGTCCTGAATAATCTTTTGCGCGCGGTAGGGCTCGAGATCGCTCGGCTCCAGTTGATCCACGCCCGGATCGTAAAAGGAGAACTTCTCCATTTGCGGAAAAAGCAGGATCGTTCCCACCACCACCGCAATCGCTGCGAGACGAAATGCCAGTCGATGCCGGCTCATGAAACGCGCACACCGGTCGCTGATCGGCCCCAGCCAGCGCGGGGCGGTCGGACGTCGCCGGGCAAGCAAATCGGCGAGGAAAGTCGTGGAAAAAAAAGCGGTGGCCAGCAACCCCACGCCGACCAGCACGGCCAGTTGGCGCAGGCCGGGAAAGCTGGAGAAATAGAGCAGGCCGAACGTCGCCGCCGTGGTGATCGAGCTGAGCCAGATGGCATGGCGCAGCTCCTTCCACTCGTGCGCATCGGTCTCGCCCGGCTGGGCAAAGAAGTGGTAGACGAGGATGCAATAATCCATGCCGACCCCGAGGAGGATCGAGGAGAACCCGATGCTCAGCACGTTGATCTGCGTGAAGATCAGCCTCGCCGCCACGAGCGCGACAAACACCGCCATGATCTGCGCGACGATGATCCACATCAAGGGCATCAGCGAGCGGTAAGTGAACCAGAACGCGAGCGACGTCAGCGCGAAGGTGAAGACCAGCATCACGATGATGTCCCGCCGCATGTGGCTGGCGATATCCGCCGTGATCGCGGGCTCGCCCGTCAGCAGAAAATGGGGCGCGGGCGAAAGGGCCGCCGAGGTCGTCGCTGCGGCGAGCGCGCTTTTCACCTGGGCCACGAATTGCTGATCGTCTTCGAAGGTCTTCAGCGATCGGGCCGAAGCGATGCTGAGCACCGGCGGCAGGTTCATCGTCGCGGTCAAGGGATCCGCGCCCGTCCCGCCGAAGATCACGTTATTGAGCCGGAGTGGATCGAAACGGAGGCGGGCCATGTCGGTTTCATCGAGCGCGCCCGACATGTCGGCGAGCGTTGTGCGCAACCGCGCGGCGACTGCATCGGGCCCAAGCGCTTTCTTAAAATCGACAAAGCGTTCCGGCGGCAAGGCGATGATCATCCCGGCCAGCCATTG
>JAMFSY010000151.1 GCA_026225555.1 Methylacidiphilales bacterium | reverse complement strand
CGTCTTCCAAAAGCCGAGCACCCTGCAATCGGCGTTCTTCCATCTGCTCATAATCTCGTCTCTTGCTCATTCCTCCTTGAAGCAGGAAACGCACCAATATGTCAGTCTGTTATGCAGAAATCAGTAGATGGTAATTACGGCAACGCACTCGCTGTGGCAAGATGAGCAATATTTGGATCCCCGTCGTCAGCATTCTTCCTTCGCTGCTGTGAAGGTTTTCGTCAATAGCGTGGGCTGCCAGCACCGACATCCGTCGGCTTCCCTGAGGGCTTTAAAGGCGTTGGGGGGCTGCCTCAATGACAGTCGTCAGCCAATGGCCCGACAGCAAAATGAATCAGGGCGACTGCGTCATGGCCGTGGCGTTCGGTGAGAACTCGCGGTAGAGGCGGTCGTGGGCCAGCACGTCACGGTAGTAGTCGCGTTTTTCGAGAATCACTTCCACATATTTGCGCGTCGTCGGATAGGTGATCCGCTGGAGAAAGGCGAAATGGTTTTGCGGGTCGGCGGGATCGACCCACTTGAGCGCGTTGGTACGGCCCGCGTTGTATTCCGCCAGTGCGAAGGTCACCGGGTCGTCCGTCTGGCTCCAGCGCTTGATGGCGTGGCTGAGATACCAGGTGCCTACGCGGATGTTGGTCAGCGGATCGAACAGGTCGTCTGGCTTGAAGTCGGGAATCTTGTTGGCCTTCGCCCACTCCTCGCCAACGGCGGGGGTGACCTGCATCAGGCCGTGTTCCTGGGCGAGGCCGTAGATGGAGGGGTTGAAACGGCTCTCGCGCCAGATGAGCGCGCGGATGAGGAAGGGATCGACGCCGGATTCATGCGCGACCTGGATGATCATCGGATCGTAGACGGTTTCCTTGGGCCGGTGGTCCTGCCAATAGAAGTAGCCCAACCCGCCCGCGAGCAGGGCGAGCAGGAAGGCAAGCAATGGCAGGGAATACCGATAGGGGAGCACGTCTTACGTTCTAACCTGCGGACGGAAAGCGCAAGGGTTTTTGGACTGAAAAGATGGGAACGCGAATCCTTCGCATTCCGTGGAAGAGATCAATGCCCCGGCACGATCATCCGCTGGTCGATCATCGGGGAGTTGGACAGGTTCCACAAATGTCCGACATGCTGCCAGTAGGCACTCATGAATTCCGCGCCGCCAAAGAGCCACAGGACGGCGGCCAACCCGAGAAAGGGGCCGTAGGGAATCCGCGTGCCCCAGGCGCCGCGCTGCCAGAAAATGAGGATCAGGCCCAGGATCGATCCGATGAGAGAGGAAAGGGGAAGAATCCACGCGATGGACGATGCGCCAAAGAAGGAGCAGATCGCGGCGAGAAACTTCACGTCGCCCATGCCCATCGCCTCCTTCTTGAAGAGGATCGTGCCGAGCCACGCGACCGCGAGCAGGGTAAGCGCGCCAATGACCGCGCTGGCGAGGCTCCAGGAAAAGCCGTGCAACGCCGTGTCCTGGCCCATCAAATGGGGATCGATGGTGCAGGCGATGATGCCCGCCACGCAACCGCCAAGGGTGAAACGGTCGGGGATGATGAAGTGATCCAGATCGATCAGACACGCAGCGGTCAGGCCGCTGACCATGATGGAGTAGATCACGGCCTCGAGTGGCGGGTAATGCAGCCAGATCGCGAGGAAAAGCAACGCCACGCCGAGTTCCACCAGACAGTAGCGGGCATCGATCCGCGTGCCGCAGCAGGCGGCGCGACCGCGCAGCACGAGCCAGCTGATGATGGGAAGATTGTTGTACCAGGGGATGGGCGCACCGCACGCGGCGCAGTGCGATCCGGGTGAGACGACGGAGCGGTTCAGCGGAATGCGATAAACGCAGACATTGAGAAAGGAGCCGATACAGGCTCCCACGACGAAGGCGCCAATGGCTTCAACGAGACGATGCAATGCGAGGGGATCCATGGGTAGAGACTTGAAGATGCCTAAACTTTCATGCACGCGAAGCGGAAAATGCGCTGGCCAGCGCCCGGCGCATGATTTCCAGGGGTGCCTCGCGCTGGGTCCAAAGCGAAAAAGCGGCCGCGCCCTGATGCAAAAGCATGCCGAGCCCGTCGGTCCAACGCGCTCCCGTCGCTTCGACTTCCTGGCGGAGTTTGGCGCAGCCCGCTCCGTAGACGGTGTCGAAAACCATCACGCTGGGCGGGATCATCCGGGCGGGCAAAATTGCTGGCACGCTGGGATCGAGTCCGGCCGCCGTGGCGTTGATGACCAGATCGCATTCCCGCAGCGCGGCCTCGAGTTCCGCCTCGGTCCAGGGAATCACGCGGAGATTCTTCAGAGTGCGGGCCAGGGGGCCGTCGGAGAATTGCGACTGCAATTGTCCGCGGAGTTCCTCCGCGCGTACGATGTTGCGATTCGCGATGACCAGCTCCGGGCATTTCTCAAGCAGAGCCTGTGTGGCAATGCCCCGGCCCGCGCCACCCGCGCCGAGCAGGAGGATGCGGAGATTCTCCGGTCCCTGGTCAAAGGCCTCGCGGAGGGCGCGCATCCAGCCGATGCCATCGGTATTGTGGCCGATTAGCACGCCGTTTTCGTTGACCACGGTGTTGACCGCATGCAGTTGCCGGGCCGATTCGCCGAGTTGGTCGCAAAGTTCCATCATGCGGACTTTGTTCGGCACGGTGCAGTTCCAGCCGCCGAAGGGCACATCACGGAGATGCTGCACGGCGCGCTCGAGCCCCGCCTCGTCCACTTCCACGCGGAAATAACGGGCCTCCAGCCCGCAGGCATCGAAGGCGGACTGCTGCATTGCGGGGGAAAGCGAATGGCCGACCGGCTTGCCCAGCACGGCATAGGGCACCGGACGGGCGGGCAGGGAAAGGATGAGCTCGGGTTTCACTCGATGGTCTCTTAAAGCAGGGAAGGCAAGCTTGTCGAGCTCCAGAATGGGGAAGGAATTTTTATTGGTTAAGGGAAGAGGGAAACTTTAAGGCGTTTCTTTGTGGCGGGCGCGTAACCGCCAACAAGTTGTCCGCACCTTCCTTACGAAAACAGAATCGTCATCTGATTTTTACAAAAACGTTGAAATGGGGCGAATCTCTTTTCCCTTCGGGCGGGATGATGTATAAGTTACGTAGGGCATGAATCATTCATTTGCGGCAGACGCCGTTCTTCAACATCGGCCCAAGGACGAATGTGGCGTTTTTGCCGTCTTTGGACACCCGAACGCAGCCGAGATAACGTTTTTTGGACTCTACGCGCTGCAACACCGCGGGCAGGAGAGCGCCGGCATCGTCGTCGCCAACGACCACGAGCGTAACTTCAAAAGCCACCATGGCATGGGCCTGGTCTCGCAGATTTTCAACGAGCATCAACTGGCCAAGCTGCCCGGCACGAGGGCCATCGGCCACGTCCGCTATTCGACCACGGGCTCCAGCACGCTTGAAAACGCGCAGCCGATCGTCGCTGATTGTTCGCGCGGCCAGATCGCGGTCGGCCATAACGGCAACCTGGTCAACGCCCATGTCCTCCGGGCCGAATTGGAGGAGCAGGGTTCCATCTTCAAGACCACGGTCGATAGCGAGGTCATTCTCCATCTCATGGCCAAGCCCTCGAACAGCCTTGGCGACAGCAGCCTCGTGCAGGCGCTGTGCAAGGTGAAGGGCGCGTTCTCCCTCGTCCTCCTGAGTGAGCGCGAGGTCATCGGCGTGCGCGACTCGCTCGGCTTTCGTCCGCTCTGTATCGGCAAGGTCGGCGACGCGTGGCTGCTTTCCAGCGAAAGCTGCGCCTTCGATATCATTCCGGGGGCCAGGTTCGTCCGCGATGTGGAACCGGGTGAGATCGTGGTCATCGACGACAAGGGGCTGCGTTCCATCAAGCCGTTCGTCTCGAAGGAAAAGCTCGGCTTCTGTATTTTCGAGTACGTCTATTTCGCGCGGCCCGACAGCACGCTCGAGGGCATGAACGTCAGCGCCGTGCGCACCAACATGGGCCGCGAACTGGCACGGCTTCATCCCGTGGAGGCCGATCTGGTCATTCCCGTGCCCGACTCCGGCAACTACGCCGCGCTCGGGTATAGCGAGGAATCGGGCATTCCCTACGACCACGCCTTTGTGCGCAATCACTATGTGGGGCGCACCTTTCTGAATCCCTCGCAACTCGCGCGCGAATTTGGCGTGAAGGTGAAGCTGAACATCATCAAGGAACGGGTCGCGGGCAAGCGCGTGGTCGTGGTCGATGACTCCATCGTGCGCGGCACCACGGCGCGTGCGCGCGTCATGAATCTGCGCAACGCGGGCGCGAAGGAAGTGCATATCCGCATCAGCTGTCCTCCGCATAAGCACCCGTGTCATTACGGCATCGATTTTCCCGATCCCAAGGACTTGATCGCCAACCTTTATTCCCACGAGGAAATCACGAAATATCTCCAGGCCGATTCCCTCGGCTATCTCGACGAAGCCGGCATGGTGCGGGCGACGAAGAAACCGGAGAACAGCTTCTGCATGGCCTGCTTCAACGAGAAATATCCGGTGGCCGTGAATCCGGAACTCGACAAGCTCGTCTTCGAACGCCGTCGCGACCGCGCCGATTCGCTCGTCTTCGCGGAGGAAGCCTCGCCACGGTTGTTCAACGGCAAGATTTAACGGCGGGTTGGATCATCTGCCGCACGCTGGTGCGTGCAGTCGGTAGCCGCCGCGCGCCGCGCGGTGGTGCCTTTCGACCGAAGAACGGAGTTGTGAGAGCTCTTCTTCTCTCCTCCGTTTTGGTTATCTCGGACACCCTCAATTCAGAGGCTTCGAGATAAAATCCAAAAGATTGCTTTTAGAGTGTCGGACGTTGACCGCTTGCCATAAGTCTTCTTGTGACTCCAGCAATTTTAGGCGATAGAAGTGGCTCTGAGCTTCACATCTAGGAGGGTTCCGCCCTCACGCTCCGGCAATTTGGTGCCCATCCCCCAATAGCATCTTTTCGTGATACCAATATTCAAAAAATCTGCGGTCATCAAAATTCAAAGTCCCCTTGGTGTGGAAGAATGCGTTAGTGCCCTAAAAAGTGCGACAATCGAGGACACTCTTTTCGGAACCATGTTCAGTGCTTCTGGCACAATTATTTGCAAATTGAACAAAGACAAATTTACGCTTCGGCAAAAGAGATTCTATGGAAATGCCTTCGGTCCCCTTCTTTACGGTAAGTTGCGGCAGATGGATAATGGCACTGAAATTGATGGTGAATTCCGAATGCACCCTATTGTCTTTGCTTTTATGGGTGTTTGGTTTGGAGGAGTGCTCCTCGGGGTTGGGGTTTCAATCTTAACCGGTTTGAACCAGCTTATCACGGGACACAACGATCACGGTAAGAACGGCAATCCTCTTTTAGGAATTTTCCTGCCCGTTTTTATGTTGGTGATGGGAATCGCCATAGTAAAATTTGGCAAATGGCTCGGAAGATCTGAGGAGATTAAAATGGCCAGTTTTTTACGGGAACTGTTCGCCATAAAGGAAGCGTCTTCTGGGGCTGTCAGCAAAAGTGCCAGCAAAAACAGTTAGGTGGCCCCTAGGAACGACGGCTACCTCCGTTCAATTCGGGGCATTTTCAGGCCTGATTTCTCCGCCCAGTTCGTCATGTCCTCGGGGAGCGGCGCCGTGAAAGTCCGCTCCTCGCCGTTCCAGGTGAAGCGCATTTCGTGGGCGTGCAGGGCGTGGCGGGGAAGGCCGAGGACGCGGGCATGTTCTTCCGTCCAGCTTTCGGCGATGAACTTCAGGTAGAGATTCGGATCGGGGCCGTAGATTTTATCGCCGATGACCGGATGGCCGATATGCGCGAGATGCACGCGCAACTGGTGCAGTCGTCCGGTGTGCGCCTGGAGGCGTAGGAGCGACATTGTTTCACCGGCCGCCACGCGCCAATATTCCGATTGCGCTGCGGCGGACTTTCGACCCTCGGGATCGTCCGGCGCGATGACGCCCCGTCGCAGCCAGATCGGATTTTCCGGCGAGATGCCGAGACGGCCCAGCGGCGCATCGATGATGCCGTGCTCCTCGGCCACCCGCCCGGAGACGAGCGCGAGGTAGTATTTGTGAATCTGCCGTTGCATCGTCAACGTGCCGAGTCGGGAGGCGGCCTCGGGCGACCGCGCAACGAGGATCGTTCCGCTCGTCTCGCGATCGAGCCGGTTCACCAAGGCGACGAACTCGCCGGGGAATTGCGCCTGCAGCCAACCGAGCAGCGTCGGCTTGCCATCGGGCCGCGTGGGATGCGAGAGCAGATGCGCTGGTTTCGCCACGACGAGAAAGTCGGGATGGGTTTCGAGAATGACCGGATCTTCTGGCATCGCATTTTACTCATATCATTTTCGAGGCGGTTTAGTATGCTAACTTCCGTCATGCCGGGCTGATAAAGCCTCCGTTTGGCTGCCGTCGCATCGCCGGATGGCGAATTAAAACCGATCACTTCATGTCCATTCCTTCCCGCTTCATTTCCTTCGAAGGCGGCGAGGCGGTGGGCAAGTCGACGCAGATCGCGCGGCTCGCGCATCGGCTGACTCACCTGGGGCATCATGTTCTCGTCACCCGCGAACCGGGCGGCACGCCCCTCGGCGAATCGATTCGCCATCTCCTCAAGCACGCGCCAGAAGGACGCGGCATGACGTCGGAGGCGGAACTGCTCCTCTTCCTCGCCAGCCGGGCCGAACTCGTGCGCAAGGTCATTATCCCCGCGCTCGACGAGGGCGCGTGGGTGCTTTCCGACCGCTTTCTCGATTCCACCACCGTTTATCAGGGCGCGGGCCGTCGTCTGCCAGTGGAAATCGTGGAACGGATCAACGCCTTCTCCGTCGGTCCTCACTTGCCGGGCCTTACGCTCGTGCTTGATCTCGAGCCAGAGATCGCGCGTCAACGTCTGCAGGAACGGCCCAAGCCCACCGGAGATTTCGATCGCATGGAGGCCGAGCCGACGGAGTTTTATGCGCGAGTCCGTGAAGGTTATTATGCCGTCGCGAAAGCCCACCCCTTGCGGGTGAAGATTCTTTCCGGCGCCGGATCAGTGGAGGAAACGGCGGACTTGATCTGGCAGCAGGTGGCGAAGGTTTTTGAGTTGTAGATTTGAATTCACTGCACTGATTTCAACTTCGACAACGCCGATGCGGACGGCTTTCATAGTCGTGTGCCTTTTCGTTCCGAAGAACTCCGCCAACGGTTTGCCGCCAGCATTGAGCAGGGCCGGATGGGCCACTCCTACCTGCTCACCGGCGATCGCTCGGAATCGCTGGAAAATCTGGCCCTCGGCCTGGCCGGGCAGGTCCTCGGCGCCGCGCCGCAGGAGCATCCCGATTTCCATTCCGTCCGGCCCGAATCGAAGTCGAGGCATATCACGGTCGAGCAAATCCGCGACCTGGAGCGGGAGCTTTATCTTCGCCCCTTCACCGCGCCGCTCAAGGTCGCCGTCATCTTTGATGCCGAGCGCATGTGCCTCGGCGGCGCGAGCGCGGCCAATGCCTTCCTCAAGACGCTGGAGGAACCGCCCGCCCACACGCTTATTCTGCTGACTTCGGGCCGTCCGGCGATGCTGCTGCCGACGATCATCTCCCGCTGCCTGCGACTGGATCTCGGCTTTGAGGATATCGATCCCGCGCCTGCCCACGAACCTGCCTGGATTGCCCGCTGGTACGCCCGGCAACCCAACCCGGCCCTGCGCGCCTACGCCCGGGCCCAGGTCCTGCATGAGCATTGGGCGGAAATTCGCGAGCTGGCGGAGACCCACCTGCGCGACACCTCGGAAATGGAGGACGAAGCCGCCACGGCGCTGCTTGAGGCCGAGTTTCAATTGGGACGTCAGGAATCGGTCGCGCAGCTTCAGCGCTGGTACTGGCGGCAATCCGAAAAGGCGGCCGGAACCTCGGAATTGGAACGCATTCGCGCTGTGAAAGCCTTGGAAGACCTCCAAGCGTCGCTGGCGCAAAATATCGAGCCCCATTTAGCCGTGGAAGTGGCCTGTTTGAAGATCGAAGGCCTCATCTAGCGCCAATCTTGATAATCCAAGCGTATTGTTGTCATACATTAAAAAACGGTTGTCATAAACCATCCCGTTACGCTAGGATCTCGCCGAGGAAAACCCCTTACGGAGAAAAAATGAAATTCAAGAACTTTGCTGGAGTCGTGCTTTTGTCGGCTGTCTCCCTTTCGGCTTATGCCGGAACGGATGTCAAGGATACCAAGGATACGAAACAGGTCGCGGCGGAATCCCCTTCCGATGCGGGCTTCTACGTCGCCGTTTTTGGCGGCGCCAATGTCGCGCAGGATTATGGCGATCGTCACGGTACGGCCAGCGCGCCCCCGATTTTTTCCACGACTGATATCAAGGTCGGCTCGGGGAGCAACGTCGGCGGGGTCGGCGGCCTGAAGTTCGGTTACAATTTCAACTCCTTTGCCGTGGACGGCGATTTCCGCCTCCAGCCGGCGATTGAGGCGGAAGCCTTTTATCTCGGCACGACGCCTCACTTCAACTACCACGGCTCGACCGCCGTGGGCGCAGCGACCCTGACGACCGATGGTACGGTGAAGGACAACCTGGATTCCGCCGCCTTTTTCGTCAACGGCATCCTGAGGCTCAAGACGGGCACGATCTTTACGCCTTACCTCGGTATCGGCGTGGGCGCGGAGTATATGAGTCTCTCGAGCGGCAACGGCACCGATGTCGCGACCGTGACCACCATCCGCGGCAGCACCGTTGCCCATGGCAATGGTACGGTCGGTGGCGACGACGATGTGGTTTTCGCCACGCAGGGGCTGGCGGGCTTCGACATCGAAGTGGCCAAGCACTGGGATATCTTCACGGAATATAAATTCGTGGCGGGCATCGATCCCTCGTTCAATCTCGGCACGGTCGGCACGTTCGGCGGCGCCAACATCACGGGCAAGATCAACCCGAGCTACATCGGCCAGCACCTGATCACGGCGGGTGTGAAGTACAACTTCTAAGCGAAGGCTCGATCCAAAAACCCCGGTCGAGATTTTCTCGTCCGGGGTTTTTTGTTTTTCGTCCAGGAGATTGCTAAAAAGGCTCACTTTCAAAAACTTCGGTCATCCTGACGGCAATTTTGACGCGGCCGTTTAGATTGGGAAATGGTCTAAGATTTCCGCGCAAAGCACCGTCGGAGCAGGATGGCCCAAATGGCTGTCCCAAGAATAAAACTGCCGAGAAGGACGATCATTCCAGCTCCATTCAAGCTCGGATCGCCGGGCCGCGTATTCGCCTGCACGATCAGGGCATGCAGGCCTGTGACAAAAAGCACGTTCAGAATGGCATACCAAAGTCCAAATTTTAGCATCACCGCCGTTGTGGCTAGGCGTCGCTCGGGTGCGAGCCAGTATTCGCGATGGGGAAGATTCACAAAACTGACTGGGATAGAGCCTGCGCCCGCCATCGTCCCTACGATAATTGCGGGGAGGAAGATTCCCAATCCCAAGGTGAATGTGATGACTTGGGAACGGCTCATCCAACCGTTGGGACGGCCCAGTATGTCGAAGTGACTCACCACTTTGGATGGCAGGCTGTCATACGAGGAATAAACGTAAGCGAAAAAGAGGACGTAACTAATGGCGAGAAGGGCGAGCGGTGGAAAATACCTTCTCATCGAATGGTCTCTCTACCCAGGCCTCAACACCGTATCGACCGCGGTCTCGTTTCCGTCGGTCTCCGGATGATCGAGCAGGAAGTGCAGCCCGCGGCTCTCGTGGCGGCTCAGCGCGGAATCGACAATGAGCGACGCGATCAGGACCAGGTTGCGCAGCTCCACCAGGTCGCAGGTCATTTTGTAATTCCAGTAATATTCCTGCACCTCTTCGCTCAGGCTATGCAGACGGCTGGCGGCGCGGCGCAGCCGTTTGGTCGTCCGCACGATGCCGACGTAATCCCACATCAATTGCCGGATCTCCCGCCAGTTGTGATAGATCACGACCAGCTCGTCGGGATCCTGGGCCGAACCGCTCTCCCACGGGGGCAGACTTTTTTGCCGTAGCGCCGGTTTCTCTCGCTTCACCGCTTCCGCCGCGCGATGGGCCACGACCAGTGCCTCGAGCAAGGAATTGCTCGCGAGCCGATTCGCGCCGTGCAAACCGGTGCAGCCGACTTCGCCGACGGCCCAAAGTCCGGGTAATTCGGTCCGGCCCTCCGGAGTTGTCATCACGCCACCGCATTGATAATGGGCGGCAGGGACGACCGGGATCGGTTCGATCGCCATGTCGATGCCGCACTCGAGGCACTTCGCGTAGATGGCGGGGAAGCGTTCCTGCAGGAACTCGCGGCTCTGGTGCGTGATATCGAGATAGACACATTTCGCGCCGCTCTTCTTCAATTCGGCATCGATGGCCCGCGCCACGATGTCGCGCGGGGCGAGCGATTCGAGCGGATGCACGCCGTGCATGAAGGCCTTCCCCTCCGCGTTGCGCAGAATGCCGCCTTCGCCGCGCACCGCCTCGCTGATCAGGAACGATTTCGCCTTGGGATGAAAGAGGCACGTCGGATGGAACTGGATGAACTCCATGTTCGCGACCGGCACGCCTGCGCGATAAGCCATGGCCACGCCGTCGCCCGTCGCGATATCGGGATTGGTGGTATAGAGATAAACCTTCCCGCACCCGCCCGTCGCGAGCAGGACATGCTGCGCGGCTACCGCATCGACGCGACCGCTCGCGCAATCGAGCACATAGACGCCGACGCACCGGTTGTCGGTGGCGAAGCCCATCTTGCGGCGCGTGATCAGGTCGATCGCCGCGTGATTTTCGAACATGGCGACGTTGGGATGGGCCGCCAGCGCGGCGAGCAGCGCCTTCTCGATCTCGCGCCCGGTCACGTCGCGGGCGTGAAGGATGCGCCGTTTCGAGTGGCCGCCTTCCCGGCCCAGATCGAGCTCCTGGCCATGGCCGGTCTCGCGTTCGGTGAAGGACATTCCGAGCTCGATCAACTCTTTGATTCGCGCCGGGCCTTCCTCGACGATCCCGCGCACGACATCCTCATGGCAGAGACCCGCGCCCGCCTCCAGCGTGTCGCGCACGTGGAGATCGAAACTGTCCTCGTCCGAGGTCACGCAGGCGATGCCGCCCTGGGCGTAGTTCGTGTTGGACTCCGCGCGGTTCTTTTTGGTGATGACCGCGACGGATCCCTGCTCGGCAACATTCAGCGCAAACGTGAGGCCGGCAATGCCGGAGCCGAGCACGACATAATCGTAACCGGGGTTAGGGGCCATGCTTCACCATGGCGGAATTGCGGAAATTAACAAGGAGGGAGGAAGTCGGGCATGTTGCGGAATGCCGAACCGTTCAGGACGAAAATTTAGCCAAGATCTGGGCGATGGTCGGGTCCAATTTCAACATGGCGGCATCGACCGCTTGCTGATGCGCTATCATCTTTTTCGTCAGGTCGTCCCACTTTGATTGCAGGGATGGATCGGCCTGCATGACCTCGGATTGGACCTGACGGATTTCATCACCCTGCGCGCCGGTCAGGGGGCTTTGGGACGGTCCCAGTATCGGTGCGACTTTCGGGTCGGCCTTGGCCATGGCAGCCATGAGCACCTTGCGGTAAGCGTCCATCTGCGCCGAGAGAGCGTCTCCCTCCGCATCGAGAGCGGAATTGCCCCGGAGAGCCGCGGTATAGACTTGCTGGAACTTCTCACTTTCCTCGTTCGTCAGGGGCGAAATAACCGCGCGCGGCGGTTGGCCCGCGTAGAACAAATAGGAGGTCGCCTGCGGATTGGTCTTAAGCAGGATTTGCGCGGAGCAACATGGGGCCGGAATCAGCCAAGCGAGAAGTAGGACCATTCGCCACATGGAGGTACCTTTAAGCCAACGCGGCATTCAAGGCCATCCCATTCAATCCCCGCCGGCCATTTCTCACTGCCGATTCGCTGCCGGAAGTTGCCGGGCCATCTTAAAAACACACGAAGCTTGTCCGCACCCGCCGCTTTCCTTAGGCTGAAAGTTGTCCTGCTTCCCATCCATCCGCCGTGCAAACCATTCTCCTGATCGACGACGACGCGGCCATCCGCTCGATCTTCGGCACCGTCCTGCGCGACCACGGTTACCGTGTGCTCGAGGCCGCTTCCGGCGCCGCCGGTTACGCGATTGCGCAGGAACAAATTCCCGACTTGATCCTCACCGATATCGCCATGCCGGACGGCGATGGCGAAGCGCTCCTGCGTAACATCCGGCAGAATCCCGATCTTAGCGACAAGCAGGTCGTGCTGATGACCGGCCAGTTGCACGCCGTCTCGCCGCGCAAGGGCATGGAACAAGGGGCGGACGATTTCCTTTCGAAGCCGGTCAGCATTGAGGCGCTGCTCAAGTGCGTCGAGGCCCGGCTGAGCCGCGCGCATATTCGCGGCGAGGTGGAGGACCGGATGCTCGACCAGCTTCGCTCCTCGCTGCACTCCACCGTGCCTTACGGCTTCTTCACGCCGCTCGGCGGCATCATCGGATTGATCCAGATCCTGCGCTCCGATTTGAAGAAACTCTCCACCGATGAGATCCAGAGCATCCTCACGGACATGGACAACACGGCGAACCGTCTCCATCGCCGCTTGCGCAACTATCTTCTTCTGCTCGACCTTCCGGCGGCTTCGCAGGAGGAAGGGCGGCTTGTGCAGATGCTCACCCCCCGCGAGGTGAGGGAAAGTATTCTCTCCGGCGTCAAGGCGACGGCGGTGCGGACGCAACGGCCCAAGGATGTGCAGGTCGAGGTCGATGACTGCTCGATTGCCAGCACGCCGACCGACCTGAGCGTCATGGTCGAGGAACTGGTCGACAACGCCTGTAATTTTTCCCGCCGGGGTACGCCGGTAAAAGTCCGTCTCGATAAAAATGGCGCGCTGACCGTGATCGATGCGGGCCGGGGCATGGCGCCCGATGAGATCAAACGCCTCGCCGCTTTCCGCACCTCCGATCTGGGAAGGCAGGACATGGGCAGCATGGGCCTCGGTCTCGCCCTGGTGGATAAACTTGCGGCGAAATGCGGCGCGCGGGTGAAACTCACCAGCTCGGAAATTCAGGGCACGCAGGTCGAGATCGTTTTCGCCAAGGAACTGCCCGAAGCCTAACGCGCCATCAGCGGCAGCGACGGGGCCGGCTTGAAAGTGGGTTTCAAACGCGGCGATTTCAAGGCTTCCTTCCAGGCAAGGAACGGTTGTTCCAGGAAGTGCCACGAGAGCGATGAGAGCGCTAGCGTCACGGCGAGCAGGACGAGGATCCGCGCCGTCGCGAAATGATCAACGCTCAGGCCGTACGGAATCAGCAGCGGCGAAACGAGGATGATGACGAAGACGTGGTAGACGTAAATGCCGTAGCTGATTTTTCCCACATAAACGACGGGAGCCCAGCTGAGAAAGCGGCCGTAAATTCCATTGATCCCGCCCAGCGAAATGGCGAGAAGCCAGGCAAGAAAAACCGCGTCCACCGATTCGGTCAGGGATAAAAAGATGTTCGTCTCGGGCAGCGTCATCAAGGCGCGCCCAAGGAAAAAGCAGCCGAACGCGGCGAGGGGCATGGCGAACAACGTGGTGCGGGAAAGGAAGCGCATCCTGTCCAGCAGACGCGCCTGCCGGAGATAGGCGACGAGGGCACCGACCGCAAAGGAATCGAAACAGCCGAAAAGCGTGACCCAGCGGACGAGTGTGGGCGCGGCGGTCGAGATGCAGTAAATGCGGAACACGAGGCCGAAAAGGATGAAACCGGCCATGGTGGGCAGGAACCAGCGTTTGGGCAGCGTGAGCACGATCACGGGCCAGACAATGTAAAATTGTTCCTGCACCGCGAGCGACCAGAAGTGGGAAATCGCCTCCGGCCAGTAACCCTCGAAGGCGATGTAGTTGTTCGCCTGGAACGTGGCGAGCCAGAGGAAATTGGTGCGCACCTCCTCGATGCCGAAGAGCGCTCCGATGGCGAGCGCCAGATAAAAGGGCGGCCCGATGCGAAGAAAGCGCGCGAGGTAAAAGCGACAGACGGGAAGAAAACTGCCGCTGTTCGAATTGATGATTTCCGACTGCATCTTCCAAAGCGAGAGGGTGATGAAGTATCCGCTGAGGACGAAAAAGAACCGGACGCTCAGTGGCCCGAAGCGAAGGAGCGCCGGAAAAGTGACGCCGAAGTGCTCGAAGAGGACGCCGAAAATAGCGAGACAGCGAAGGCCGTCGAGATGAGGTTGGTAGCTGGATTTAACTTTCTCCGCCGGACGGCTTTCCCTCCGCTGGGCGGGAGGGGGAGCGCAAAGGGTCGGCATAAGAAAGATGAAATTCTTCGCTGAAAAAGCAGGTGCTGTTCCATTGATTAGACGTGGGCCGATCCATTCCCGTTTGTTTTTTCGCGCAATTATTTTGACTGCTTGCGCTCAATCGATGCGGATCACGATCTTGCCGAAATGGCGGCCCGATTCGAGATGACGCACCGCTTCAGGGGTATCCGCGAAGGAAAAGACGCGATCGATGACGGGCTTGAGGCGGTGCTGGCCGATCGCTTGATTCATGCGGACAAACATTTCCCGGGAGCCGACATAGATCCCGTGGACCTTGATCGCCTTGTGCAAAATCTGGCCCAGCTTCACGTCACCTTCTCCTCCGGTCAAAATGCCGATGAGACTGACCTGGCCGCCGGGCCGCGTCGAACGCAAGGTGCGGGCGAGGGTGCCCGCGCCGCCGACTTCCAGCGTGAGATCGACGCCGTGTCCCCCTGTGATTTTCAGCACCTCCTTTTCCCAATCGGGAGTCGTGCGGTAGTTGATCGTGTGGTGGGCGCCGAGTGCGCGGGCCTGCTCCATTTTGGCCTCGTTGCTCGAAGTCAGGATGATGGTCGCGCCGGCGAGATGGCCGAACTGGAGACCGAAAAGCGAGACTCCGCCGGTGCCGAGAAGCAGAAGCGTCTGCCCCGGCTGCAGATTGCCCGAGACGAAGAGACCGTTCCAGGCCGTCACGGCGGCGCAGGGAAGCGTGGAGGCCTCCTCAAAGCTGAGATGATTCGGAATGGGCAGCAGGGCGTCGGCGCGGATCGCGGCGAATTCGCGCAGGAGACCATCGACCTCGCCGCCCAGCGCAGTCGCGCTTTTCGCGGTTTCAGGGGGACCTTCGAGCCAATCGGGCATGAAGGGAATGACGACACGGTCGCCCGGCTTCCAAGAGGTGACGGCGGAGCCCACGGAAACGACCTCGCCCGCGCCATCGGAAACCGGCACGCGGGGAAGTTTCATGCGCGGGTTGTACTTGCCTTGAATGGTCAGCAGGTCGCGATAATTGAGCGAGACGGCGCGGAGGCGGACGAGAGCCTCATGGGGCTGCGGCTCGGGCGTGGGACGTTCGGAAAGTTGCAGATTCTCGAGACCGAAGGCGCGCAGTTCGTAAAGCTTCATGAGAAAAAGGTAGGAGAATTTGACGGGAAGCCAAACGCCTTGCTGGCCATACCCGGGAGGGCGGATCGAATTGAGCCTTCGACAAGACCGGGAGGAGAGATAATCTGGAAGAACGCGCCATGCTCACCGACGGCTTTCTCTTCAACCACTCGTTCTCCTTCTTTCAGGAGTTTGACCAGCGCCGGGCGCGGCACTACCCTCTCGATGTGTCGCCGAAGACTCGCCGTACGGTCAGCATCAGCCTGGAAATTATCGAAGCCGCCAAGCAGCGGGGCATGAGCGTGGGTGATTACGTCCTCCAGTTACATCTCAACCAGCGTTCCTCGCGCATTGCCTATGTGGCGAGTATCTATCGCGGATTTGCGCTGCTGGAAATGGCGCGCGTGCCGATCGATCCGGCCTATTTCGAACTGGTCGATGGCTGCATGAGCCCGGAGGAGGGCCGCGCCTTCCGCATCCTCGCGGCCAGCGGAGAAGACAACGCACTCACGCGGGCGGCGGCGCAGTTGCTCGGGGCGGACACGCGGCGTTCGGCGGTGCAGGCGCTGCTCCTCGCGGCGCAACGCTCGCAAGTTTTGCACGAAGGCTTCATCGAAGCGGCGCGGTTGCTCGAGGCAACCTACTATAGGTAGGGACGCGAGTCCGCTCGCGTCCGTGAATGGCGGAAGAAGGGTAATTGACAAGCGCATGAATCCTCAAGAAACCGCCTCTGAGCCGATTCCAGCTCCTAAAAAGAGCAGTCGGCTTGCCCTCTGGTTTATTATCTACCTCGCCGCTCAGTTGCCCATTATTTGGCGTCTGGGTTCTGACTATAATCCCATTAGCATTCTGCTCTTTCCATCCTACCTCGGCATGCTCGTCGCTGTTCCGCTTAATATGATGCCTGACGCGGTCAGCCACGTTCTGGCCTACGTTCTACTTCCCCTTGGTTTCGCGGCTGGTTACGTCGTTTATCCTCTCCATCTTATGGCCACGCTGCGCGCGCGTACCCGCCGTCGCTTTAGTTTTTTAATGCTCGTGCTCGCGACCATGCTCTTGATGAATCAAACCATTCAATGGGGCATGATGAACGCGATCACGGTCTGATTTTTCTCCAGAGGTTAGGCTTGCCTCGGCTTTTAGAAGCCTGACCCGACAAAGGAACTCGCATCTCCGCCCTCACCTGCTTTTAAATAGGCCGCTCCATGAACGCTCCCAGCTCCCTGCAAAAAACCGCTCTCTTCTCCGCTCACGAAAAACTTGGCGCACGCCTGGTTGAGTTTGGCGGCTGGACCATGCCCGTGCAATACACCGGCATTGTCGAGGAGCATAAGGCGGTGCGCGAAACGGCGGGTGTCTTCGACATCTCGCACATGGGCGAATTCTTCGTCAGCGGGGACAACGCGCTCGCGTTCCTGAACGGCCTGCTGACCAACGACGTGGCGAAGCTCGCGGTCGGGCAGGGGCAGTACACGCTCATGCTGAACGAAGAGGGCGGCGTGATCGATGACCTGATTATCTACCGCCTGCACGAAACGGAATTCTTCCTTGTGGTCAACGCGTCGAAGATCGAGGAGGACCATGCGTGGATCAAAAAGAACCTGCCCGCCGGCGTGAGTTTCTCGGACAAAAGCGATGCCTTCAGCGCAATCGCCTTGCAAGGGCCGAAGGCGCTGGAAATCGCGCGGAAATTCCTCGGCGCGAGCTGGCCGGAGCCGAAGCGTAATGAGGTCACGACCGCCTCGTGGAACTGTCAGCCGATCCTCACCGCCCGCACCGGTTACACGGGCGAGGACGGTCTGGAGCTCTTTTTCGCGAATGAAATCGCGGAGAAGGTTTTTCTGGAACTGCTCGAAGCGGGGAAGCCGCTTGGCCTGAAACCTTGCGGGCTTGGCGCGCGCGATACCTTGCGCCTGGAGGCCTGTTATCCGCTGAACGGCAACGATCTCTCGGCGCAACGCACGCCGCTGGCGGCGGGTCTCGGCACTTTTGTCTCGCTGACCAAGGAGGCGATCTTCCCCGGCAAGGAAATCCTGCAACGGCAGAAAAATGAGGGCGTGAAGGAAAGTCTCGTCGCCTTTCGCCTGACCGACAAGGGACCGCCGCCCCGTCCCCATTACCCGATCTATTGCGGGCCCGATCTTGTCGGCGAGGTGACCAGTGGCGCGCCTTCGCCCACGCTCGGCGGTGGCATCGGCATGGCCTATGTAAGTTCCGTGCTGGCGAAGCCGGGGACCGTGCTGCACCTCGAAGTGCGAGGCGCGCGCGTGCCGGTCGAGGTGATCAAAAAGCCCTTTTACAAACGCGCTTCCTGAGCCAGCATGCGGGTCCTATGAGCAACGTTCCCGATCAGCTTCGTTATGCCCCTTCCCATGAATGGCTCCGCGTTGAGAGCGGCGTCGGCACCGTCGGTATCACCGACCACGCGCAGGCGGAACTCAGCGACGTGGTCTATGTCGATCTTCCCAAAGTCGGTGCGCAATTCGCGGCGGGCACGACCATCGCGGTGATCGAATCGGTCAAGGCCGCCTCGGATATCTACGCACCCGTCAGCGGCGAGGTGACCGAGATCAACCCGGAACTCATCACCAGGCCGGAACTGGTGAACAGCGATTCCTACGGCGCAGCGTGGCTCTTCAAGCTGAAGCTTTCCAAGCCCGAAGAAGTCGATGCGCTGAAGGATGCGGCAGGCTATCGCGCGCTGATAGGGGAGTAGGGCTTTCGCCCTGCCCAGGAGAACGCGCACGTGGTGGCGATGCGGCCAGTTCAGGAAGACAGACAGTCTTTTTCGGTTTAGTCTTCTCTTAGAATGTCCTTCACCCCTCGAATCGTTTTTGTCACGGCGCCTTCCCTGGAGCAGGCGCAAAAATTGGCCCAGGTCATCATGGGGGCGGAGCATCTTGCCGCCTGCGTGAGCTTGGTTCCCGGAGTTGAGTCCCACTATCGGTGGAAGGGGAAGCTCGAAGTCACGGCGGAAGTGCAGTTACTCATCAAAAGCTCGGCAGAGCAATTCGAGGTCTTGCGGGAGCTGATTGCGCTGCACCATTCCTACGAATGCCCCGAGGTCGTGGCGATCAGCCCGGAGGAAATTGCGCCGGCTTATCGGCAGTGGTGGGAAGCGAGCTTGGATTCCGGTTCCTAGGAGCTTGCTAAAAAAGGCTCACTCTCCAAAAAGCTGGTCATCCTGAGCTTGTCGAAGGATCAGTTCTGCCTCGGCAAGGCATCTGAACTGATCCTGCCACACGTGTGTGCGACAAGCTCAGGATGACCGCCTTTTTTAGAAAGCTCCCAAGCGATTCAAGGCTCGTGGGCAGGCTCATGGAATCAGCGCAGGGGCCACTGCGCCCCGGCGACGTCCCGGTTTTTATAAAAGTCTTGTAAGACTTTTACGTTTGACCCCCTTCGTGGCAAAGCATACGGTCATACCCCTTTATGGCAGAAGAACTCAGTTACGTTATCATCAACCCGTATACGATTTATAAATCGCGCACGGGAGGGGTTCTGGCGCGTCTCCTGACGCGGACCTCGCTGGATTTGGTTGGCGCGCAAATGTTTGCCCCGAGCCAGGCGCTCATCGACGAATACGCGAAGAGCATCGTGACCGAGGCCGATCCGCAGGACCGGCATATCCAGGAATTGATCCGCGATTACGTGCGCGAGAATCTGGCGCCCGATCCGGTGACCGGTGTGCGCGAGCGCGTCATGGTTCTTCTGTTCCGCGGCGAGAACGCCGTGCGCCGCATTCGCGAGACCGTCGGCACCTTCAAGGAGAATTGTCTGGGCGGCGAATCGATCCGCGATACCTACGGCGATATCGTCCATAACCGCGATGGCTCGGTGCGCTATTTCGAGCCTGCCGTGCTGGCCTCGCCCAATCTCGAAGAGGCGCGGACGAAGCTCCGCATCTGGGCGAAGTACAGCGACAGCGACGGCGGTCTGCTGGAGAAGGCGACGCCCACCGTGACCGATCCCCGGCACGAGCGCACGCTGGTCATCATCAAGCCGGACAACTTCAAGTTCCCGAACGGCCGTCCCGGCAACATCCTCGATATTTTCTCCCGCACCGGCCTTGCCATCACGGCAATCAAGGTGCATCGGATGACGGTTGCGCAGGCGGAGGATTTCTACGGACCTGTCCGCGATGTTTTGAAGGAGAAGCTGGCCGGGCCCTTCGGCGAGCGGGCCAAGGATCTCCTCAGTTCCGCGCTGAACGTCCCGATCACACCCGAACTGGAGAAGCAGATCGGCGACCTGCTTGGGCCGCTGGCGGGCGACATGCAGTTCAACAGCATCGTCAAGTTCATGACCGGCCACGCGCCTTCGGAAACCCATGGCGAAGCTCGGACGGAACCGGGCACGGAGAAGTGCATCATCCTGGTTTACGAGGGCATCGACGCCGTGCGCAAGATTCGCGAGGTCCTCGGGCCGACCGATCCCGCCAAGGCGCCTCCCGGATCGATCCGGCGCGAATTCGGCTCGACCATCATGGTCAACGCCGCCCACGCCTCCGATTCACCCGATAACGCCCGGCGGGAAATGGGCATCGTGAAGATCCGCGAGAACAACTTCAAATCCCTGATCGAAAGTTTTTATCAACATTAATGCGTGGCTTGTGGCCGCCGGTCGTGCTTTGATCAACGCTCACCTTTTCTAACAACTCAATTTTATGGAACCCTCCTCCCGCGTACAAGAACTCACCCCGTCACTCACTCTGTCCATCGATAGCAAGGCCAAGGCCATGAAGGCCGAGGGCCAGGACGTCATCGGTTTCGGCGCCGGCGAGCCCGACTTCGATACGCCCGAGCATATCAAGGCGGCGGCGATGGGTTCGCTCGACGCGGGTTTCACCAAGTACACGCCCTCCTCCGGCATTCCCGAGTTGCGCGCGGCCATCAGCGAGAAGCTGAAGGCGGAGAACGGGCTCGATTACAAGCCCTCCCAGATCATTGTGAACTGTGGCGCGAAGCACTCCTGCTTCAACGCCATGCTGGCCACGCTGGAGCCGGGTGACGAGGTGATCATCCCCGCCCCTTACTGGCTGAGCTACCCCGAGATGGCAAAGCTCGTTGGCGCCGTGCCGGTCATCGTGCCGACCAAGGCGGAGAACAATTACAAGATCACGCCGGAAGAGTTCCGTGACGCGATGACGCCGAAGACGAAGATGATCGTCATCAACACCCCCGGCAACCCGACCGGTTCCGTCTACACGGAGAACGAGTTGGCCGGGCTGGCCGATGTCGCCCTGGACGAGGATATCCTCATTCTCTCCGACGAGATTTACGAGAAGCTGATCTACGGCGATGCGAAGCATGTCAGCATCGCGACGCTGAGCAAAGACGTCTACAACCTGACCCTGACGGTCAACGGCTTCAGCAAGCCCTATGCGATGACCGGATGGCGTCTCGGTTACGTCGCCGCCCCGGAAGGCGTGGCCCGCGCGATCGATTCGCTCCAGAGCCACTCGACTTCCAACCCGACTTCCTTTGCGCAGAAGGGCGCTCTCGCCGCCTACAAAGGCCCGCAGGATTGCGTCACCCAGATGGTGGCAGAATACGCCAAGCGCCGCGATTTGATCTGCGGCTTGCTCGACGGCATTCCCCAGCTGAAGTATGTGAAGCCGCAAGGCGCCTTCTACGTGCTGGTCGACATCTCGGCCACCGGCCAGAACTCGACGCAATTCGCCGAGCGTTTGCTCGACAAACAGAAGGTCGCCGTCGTCCCCGGTGTCGCCTTCGGCGATGACAAGACGATCCGGATTTCCTACGCCACGAGCCAGGAAAACATCACCAACGGCTTGAAGCGGATTGCGACGTTCGTCGGGGCGTAAGGCTTTAGGTAGGGACGGCAGTCTCTGCCGTCCGACTTAATGAGTCAAAGACGGACGCGAGAGGACTCGCGTCCCTACCCTCTAAAAGAGCCGGATGTCTTCGTCCGGCTTTGCGGCCGGATTTTCGGGCGCAACCGGAGCTGGCTTCGCCGCTTCCATGGAGCGGGAGAGGATTTCCACCTTCTGTTCCGCATCGGTGAGCTTATCGCCGCAGGACTTGATCAGGCGCATGCCTTCCTCGTAGCTCGAAAGCAATTTTTCCAGAGGCAAATCGGCGGTCTCCATATCGGAAACGATCTGCTCCAGTCGCGCGAGCAGGTCTTCGAATTTGGCCGGAGTTGGGCCCGCATCGGAGGCCTCGGGCGAAAGCAGGCGGCGGAAAATCATACGGTCTGATTTTGCCCCGGGGAAGGCGGGACGTACAGCGAATCTGTAATTCTACTGGCTACTCGAAAAAAGAGTGTCATTCTAACTAACTCTTCCCATGAGGCCTACGACGACTGTTCCTTTCCGCCCTCATTATCAGCCCAGCGAGAGGACTTCATCCGGCCAGGGCAGTCTGGCCAGCCTCGTCACGACGATTCTCCTCGCCGTCATTTTGATCGCGGGGCCGTCCGTGCTGGGTGCGGCGCGGCTTTGGTACGAACTTCCCCTGCTCGGCGTCATCGCCGTGCTGCTCATGATCCAGGCGGTCCGGCTGCTGGCGATTCCCGGTGCCGGAGCCTTTCGGCATGTGGATGCAATTGATCTCTCGGTCGTTCTTTTCGTGGTCTACGCGCTGATCCGCTGGCAGACGTCGCCCACGGAATATTTCTCGCGGGTGGAAGTGCTGAACGTCATTGGCTACGCGATCCTCTTTTTCACCTGCCGCTACGGTCTCGTACGCCGTGAATATGGCTTGGCGCTGGTGATCGTGCTGGCGGTGTTGGGCGCGGCCGAGACCGGCTTTGGTTACTACCTCAGTCTCCATTCGGACGTGAACCATCCGGAATCGCTCTGGTTTCCCTTCGGCCCGACGGAGCGCTTGCAACTGCACTATGCGCCGCGCTGGGTGGGCACCTATGGCTGTCCGGATCATTATGCCGCGCTGCTCGTCATGGCCTTGGGGGCCATGCTCGCGATCGGGTGCTTTTCGAAACTGGGATGGCCGGTGCGCATTGTCTGCTGCTATCTCGCGGCGGTCATCCTGGTCGCGATTTTTTATTCCTATTCGCGCGGAGGTTGGCTCGCGCTGGTGGGCTGTTTCGGCGCGCTAACCTTCTTTGCGTTGCGGTACGGGACACTGAGATGGTGGGTCCTCGTGATCGGTCTGGTTCTATTGTCTGGCGCGGTCACCACGATTTACAAGGACTCGCCCACGGTGCAGAGCCGGGTGGCGGAGATAGCGGACGCGGTACACGACGGGACGGTTCAGAATTATTTCCGCGTTCAACTCGCGCGGGATGCGCTGCACATCGCGCACGATTACCCCGCTTTCGGGACGGGCCCGGCGACTTTTATTTTCGTCCATCCACGCTACCAAGGCCCCTTGATGGCCTACCGGGCGGAGCTCACCCATGACGATTACCTGAACTGCCTGTGCGATTACGGCCTGGTCGGTTTTGCCATCGCGATGTTCTTTGTCTGGGCGGTCACCCTTGCGCTGTTTCAGCGGGTGCGAGCGGATTTCCGCTGGGGCGATCGAGTGGTCGTGGCCACGGCCCTGGCGGCCTGGTGTGCCTTGTTGATCCATTCCCTTTTCGATTTCAACCTGCACATCCCCGCCAATGCGATGGTGTTGTTTGCCTTGGCCGGACTCGGGCTGCGCCGCCTTCCGCGGGAGGAAATTCCGCGTCACTGGAGCACCCTCCCGCTGGCACCGCTGGGCCGTTGGTTAGGCTGGGGATTACTGGTCTTTGCGCTGCTTGATGCCGCTGAACTGGGGCGAACGGCGGTGAGCGATATTCTTTACGAGCACACGTTTGCGACTGCGGAAACGGCCTCGTCGGTGGAATCAATCCAGGCGTTGGACGAGGCGCTGACGATTGACCCCGGCAACGCGCAGGCGATGGTGCTGCTGGGTGATCTTTATCGGGTGCGGGCGTTGAAGGAAAAGGAGATTGGAGAGCGAGTCTCCGAAGGCCAGCGGGCGCTCGAGGCGTACGCCAAGGCGTGGAAGGCGAATCCCCTCGATGACACCATTCAGGCGCGACGGGGGCTGACGTTTGACGCGATGCGCCGTTATTCCGAGGCGTTCTTCTGCTACCAGGTGGCGGTGACGGCCCAGCCTTATGACGGCCAGTTCTGGAGCGCGCTGGGGAATCATTTTTGGCAGCGCGGGTTGCTGCAAAAGGCGGAGCAGGCCTACCTCATCGCATCGCAGTGTCCGCATGGAAGCGAGGGAGCCGCCGCCTCCGCGCACGAAGTTCGCGCCATCCTGGACCAGCAGGGATTTCCCCCTTCAGTGCCGGGCACCAATCCGTTGACGCCGCAGTCCGAAACGGAAGAGCCCCAGACCATTCCTTAGAGCGATTTCCATTTAGATAGTGGCTCTAAAGTCAGTCCTCCTGAGCTTGCTGCACACACGTGTGGGTTGCCTCTTGGCTTTTACTGAGGCGAAACTGATCCTTCGACAGGCTCAGGATGACTGATTTTTGATGCGACCATTTAATTGGAAAGCGGTCTAACTCACCGCCACGGGCCGGGAGGCTTCACCCATGCGGGTGATCACCTGGCGCAGGACATCGGCGACGAGCGGTTTGCTCAGGTAATCGTCGAAACCCTCGGCGAGATATTGTTCACGGGCGCCGGGGAAGGCGTTTGCGGTCAGGGCCACGAGCTTGGGACAGCGTTCCTTGAGCTTGCGGCGCATGGCATGGGCCGATTCGATGCCGTCCATTTCCGGCATCTGGATATCCATGAAAACGAGGTCATAGGGTTGGCGGACCACGCTCTCGAGCGCCTCGGCTCCGTTGCCGGCCACATCCGCCCGATAACCGAAGCGGCCGAGCAGGGCGACGGCGACCTTCTGATTGATATAATTGTCCTCGGCGAGGAGGATGCGCAACGGAAGCTTCTGGGCGAGCGGTATCTGGTGCAGCGGGGAGGTGATCCGCGAGAGCGAATGCACCATCTGCGTGCCGGTGCGTTCGAGCAGAAACGCATGAAGATGGTTCCGCTTGAAAGGCTTGGGCATCCGCTTGGCAAAGAGGAGCTTGTCCTCTTCGAGCAGGGGATCGCCGAAATCGAGCAGAACCTTGGGCACGTCCTTCCACATCGGATCGGCCTGCATCTGGCGGATGATCGGAATCGTTTCCTCGTCGCGATCCATGAGGACGGCGGCAAACCGCGCATCCTGGGGATGGAGCATGCTGAGCGGGTTGGGTACGGCGAGGACATCAGCTCCCCATGCCTCCAACTGGCGCTGGAGCAGACTCGGATATTTGCCGCCCCGGGCGATCAATACGACGCGGGTGGAAGGGGGCAGTTGCTCATCCGGCGGGGTGCCGGGAACGGATTGAAGCGGGACGCTGAATCGGAAGGTCGAGCCGATGGACAGAATGCTCGAGACGTGGATTTCGCCACCCATAAGTTCCGCAAGTCGCTTGCTGATGGTCAGGCCCAGGCCGGTGCCGCCGTGCTTGCGCCGGGCCGAGGCGTCAACCTGTTGAAAAGGTTGGAAGAGCAGGGGCAGCGCGTTGGGGGAAATCCCGATGCCTGTATCGCTGACCACGAAATTGATCTCGTGGCGGTTATCCTCCCGCACGACGCCGTTCACTTCGAGGATCACCTCGCCCTCGCTGGTGAACTTGATGGCGTTGCCCATGAGGTTGATGAGGATCTGCCGCAGGCGGGCGGTATCGCCCAGGAAGGTCGTGGGCAGACTCGGATCGATGAAGGCGATCAGGTTGATCCGACTGCGGCGGCCCATTGGCGCCACCAGGGCCACGACCTCGTCCACGCAGGCGCCGAGATGGAGTGGTTTGTGCTCGAGCTCCACCTTGCCCGCTTCGATCTTGGAGAAGTCGAGGATCTCGTTGACCAAAGTGAGGAGCGCATCGCCGCTCTGGCGAATGGTCTCGACCTGTTCGCGCTGCTCCGGAGTGAGAGGGGAGCCGAGCAGGAGGTTCGTCATGCCCAGGACGCCATTCATAGGAGTGCGCAGCTCGTGGCTGACATTGGCGACAAATTCCGATTTCAATCGCGAGGCTTCCAGCGTGCCCTGTTCCCGGATCTCGGCGTGGACCTGGGCTTCGTTCAAGCGCCTGCGTTCGGAATCGATCTGATTGAGCGAGGTGATGCTGCGGAGCGTGATGAGGCAGCCGACCGCGAGGTTGGAGAAGATGACGAGAAGCCCGGTGAAGGCCTCGTTATAATAACCGAGAGCCAGTCCGCGAAAGGCGAGCATGCCCAGGACCACCGGCCCCAGAAGGACCGGTCCAACCAGACGTCGTGCGACCAGGCCGCCGGGATTGTCGGCCAGAAACATGGCGACCACACCGCGGTTGGGACGAATTCCCAGGATGGCGATCCCGAGCAGGATGAAGCAGGCGATGTCGGGAAACGACATCCGGGTAAAGTGGTAGAACGAGAGGAAGATTCCCCCGCTGAAGACGTAACTGAAGGCGGCCAGAACCGCGATGAAAAGGCCGGTGATGCCCAGGGTCTGTGCAAACGCCGCCCCGGCCTTGCCACGGGAAAGAAGAGGCAGGGCGGCAGCGAAACAGAGCAGAACGACGGCGACATTGGGGCCCATCCGCCCCGGATAAAACGTGCCAGGCCCGGGAGGAGTGTCGCTGAAAATGAGTTCATCGATTCCCAGGGAGACATGGGCGGCATACTCGACCAGCGTGGCAACGGCGATAAGGGCAATGATCCCGGCCACGATCCAGCGAAGGTAGGCATGCCAGCGATGCGGGTAGCTGAGGTAGCTGAGGAGGAGGGCCAAGGCGGCGAGAGCGCAGCAAACGGCGTCATTGGTCTTGATACTGACATGCGCCGGGTCAAATGCCTTCAGGGTGTTGTTATGAAGCACCCAGCCAAGAAGCGACGTGAAACTGAGAAAGAGGGCCGAAAGGCAGGCGAAACGGGAGATCCGGAGTGCGGTCGCGGCGATCCTTCGGCGCCGGGGCGGTGGTCGCTCAGGGAGAGAGAAATCGGGTTCGCTCATGAAGGAGGAGTTAAACGAAGCATCGAAACATGCGTGTTTTGACCGCTAGGATATATCATGCATGTTGCGGCAGGGTAAACCAGCGATCCCGCTTTCTTCCACCTTTTTGTGGCGATTGGAGTTTTCCCACTAAATAAGGGTTGAATAACCGGGCCGCACTTTTAGGCTGGAGAGTCCCATGAATATTACCGTTGAAGATGTCGCCCCTTGCAAAAAACGCCTGAAGATTGAAGTTCCCGCCAATCGTGTGCAACAGGCTTATGACCGGGTGACTGATGATTTCCAGAAGGAAGCGCGCATTCCCGGCTTCCGTCCCGGCCACGCGCCGCGCACCGTCATCCTGAAAAAATTCCAGAAAGACATCGCGAATGAGACCCAGCGCACGCTCGTGCCCGAGGCCTACCAGGAAGCCGTCAACGAGAAGAAGCTGCGCGTCGTCAGCTCGCCCGAGATCGAGGACGTGAAATATCAGCCGGGCCTTTCGCTCAGTTTTTCCACGTTGGTGGAACTCGTGCCGGAGTTCAAGCTGCCCGAGTACAAAGGGCTCACCTTGAAGAAGCAGGAATCCGAGGTGACTGATGAGGACGTCGAGAAGACCCTCAACTCACTGGCCGATCAACGCGCCAATTTCGAGGATGCGACCGACCGTCCGCTCGCGATGGAAGATTTCGCCGTGATTTCCTACAAGGGCACAATCGACGGTCAACCGCTGATCGAGCTCGCGCCCGAGGCGAAGAACATCGCGGAGAGCCCGCAGTTCTGGCTTTGGATGCGCACGGAAGGTTTCCTGCCGAAGTTCGCCGAGCAATTGGTCGGGCTGAACAAGGGCGAGAAGCGGACCGTGGAGATTGAATTCCCGGCCGATTTCCCCCAGGCGGCGCTCGCGGGCAAGAAGGCCCAGTACGACGTCGAATTGAAGGAGATCAAGATCAAGAACGCGCCGGTGATCGATGATGCCTTCGCGCAGGATGTCGCGAAGATTGATCTCGCTGAGTTGAAAAAGCGCGTCAGCGAAAACATGGCGCAGGACAAGAAGGCCTATGCCGACCGCGCCGCCCGCAATGAGATTGTGCAAAAGCTGATCGGTGCGGTGGAGTTCGATCTACCTCCCACCACGGTGGACGAGGAAACGCACGCAGCTGTTTACGATATCGTGGCGGAGAATCAGGCCCGTGGCGTCCCCGCCAATGTGCTGGAGGAAAAGAAGGACGAGATTTTCAACAACGCCGCGAAGAGCGCGCGCGACATGGTGAAGTTCAAGTTCATCGCCTCGCAGATTGCCGAGAACGAAAAGATCGAAGTGACGAACGAGCAGCTTGGCCAGCACCTCGCCTTCCTGGCCCAGCGCGAGAACACCACGCTGGACAAGATGGTCGACAAGGTGCGCAAAAACAATGCGTTCGGGATGATCCGCAACCAGATCCAGAATCAGCTGGTGTTGGATTTCCTTTTGAAAGAAGCGAAGTTCGAGTAACTTCAGTCCTATGCAAGACGTCCTGAGTTCTTCCTATCTCGTCCCCACGGTCATCGAACAGACTGGCCGGGGCGAGCGCGCCTACGACATTTATTCCCGGTTGCTCAAGGACCGGATTATTTTCCTCGGCACGCCGATCGACGACACGGTGGCGAATATCATCATCGCCCAGTTGCTGTTTCTCCAGATGGAGGACTCGAAGAAGGACATCAGCCTCTACATCCACTCGCCGGGCGGTTACGTCACGGCGGGCATGGCGATTTACGACACGATGCAGTTCATGACCTGCGACGTGGCGACCTACTGCATCGGCATGGCGGCCAGTATGGGCGCCGTGCTCCTTGCCGCCGGGACGAAGGGCAAACGCTTCTCGCTGCCGAACTCGCGGATCATGATCCACCAGCCGAGCGGCGGCGCGCGCGGCCAGGCCAGCGACATCAGCATCCAGGCCAAGGAAATCCTGCGCCTGAAAAAGAGCCTGAATGAAATCATGGCCTCCCACACCGGCCAGCCGGTGGAGCGGATCGACCGTGACATGGAGCGCGACAATTACATGAGCGCCGACGCCGCGAAGGAATACGGCATCGTGGACGAAGTGGTCAAGTCCCGCCGGGAACTCCCGATTATCGGCGAAACCGCAGATAAAAAGTAATTTCCCATGGCGCGCCCCGCGAACTTAACGATGTGCTCTTTCTGCGGAAAGAGCCACGCCGAGGTGCGCAAATTGATCGCGGGACCGGGCGTCTATATCTGCGATTCCTGCATCAACGTGTGCAAGAATATCCTCGATAAGGAAACGAAGGAAGAAGCGCGGCGCTCGAACACCGAAGTGCAGTTGATCAAGCCGGTCGATATCAAGCGCGAGCTGGATCGCCACGTCATCGGCCAGGAATTCGCGAAGAAGACCCTCGCCGTTGCGGTGCACAATCACTACAAGCGGATCGTCGCCGGCCAGGCGAACCGTCAGAAGACCGAGATCGCTCTGAATGCCTCCTCGGAGGTGGAAATCGAGAAGAGCAACATCCTGCTCATGGGGCCGACCGGTTCCGGCAAGACGCTCCTCGCGCGCACGCTGGCCAAGATCCTCGACGTGCCCTTCTGCATCGCGGATGCGACGACGATCACCGAGGCCGGTTACGTCGGCGAGGACGTCGAGACAATCGTGCTGCGCCTTTTGCAGAACGCCGATTATGACGTGAAGCGCGCGGAGATCGGCATCGTTTACATCGACGAGATCGACAAGATCGGGCGCAAGACCGACAACGTTTCCATCACACGCGATGTCTCCGGCGAGGGCGTGCAGCAGGGGCTGCTGAAAATTCTGGAAGGCACCGTCTGCAACGTGCCGCCCCAGGGCGGGCGCAAGCATCCGCACCAGGAATATATCCAGGTGAACACGGAGCGGATCCTCTTTATTTGCGGTGGCGCTTTCGTCGGGCTGGACAAGATCATCCGCCGCCGGGTGGGCAGTAACGCGCTCGGTTTCAGCGGAGCATCCAAGACGGAGACCCCGGCGAACTCCTCGCTGCCCGCCTCCGGCATCACGCGACAGGTGGAGCCGGAAGACCTGCTCACATTCGGTTTGATTCCCGAATTCATCGGGCGCCTCCCGATGATTGCCGTCCTCGACGAACTCACCGAAGAGGAACTGGTCCAGGTGCTGACCGACACCAAAAACGCGCTGACCAAGCAGTACACCAAGCTTTTCGCGATGGATAACGTGGGGCTGACCTTCACCAAGGACGCGCTCAAGGCGCTGGCGCAGGAAGCCGTGCGCAAGGGCACCGGCGCGCGGGCGCTCCGGGCCATCCTGGAAAAGCTGATGCTCGATCTCATGTATGATCTTCCCTCTCGCGAGGACATTCTCGAAGTGACGATCAATCGCGCGGTGATCGACGGCAAGAAGTCCCCGCTCATCCGGCGCAAGCAGGACAAGGAAGCGGCTTAGTCGCTCCTTTTCCTTTCGGGCAAATGGCACATCTCTGGGGCATCGATCTGGGCGGCACAAAAATCGAGGGAGTCATCCTCGATCCCGCCGTGCCGGAAAAACCGCTCTGCCGCCTGCGCGTATCGACCGAATCCGATCAAGGTTATCCCCACATTCGCGCGCAGATTTCCAAGCTGTGCCGGATGATGAGCGCGGAAACCGGCCTGCCTTTTCCGCCAAGGATCGGCATGGGTACACCCGGGGTGATCGATCCGCGGACCGACAAGTTGAAGAATTCCAACGCGCAATGTCTCAATGGCCAATTCCTCGGCCGCGATGTGGAAAGCGATCAGCAGACCTCTTTCGTTCTCGCCAACGACGCCAACTGTTTTGCGCTGGCGGAGGCGACCCTCGGTGCAGCGCGCGGTTTTCCCACCGTGTTCGGCATTATTTTAGGCACGGGTGCGGGCGGAGGAATCGTGGTTAACGGGCAGGTGCTCAATGGTTGTCATGGTATTGCCGGCGAGTGGGGGCAGTTGATTATTGATCCCGAGGGTCCGGTCTCGAGTTACGGCACGCGCGGCACGGTGGAGGCGCTCATCGCCGGGCCTGGCCTGGAACGTTTTTACGCGCAGCGCTCCGGCGAAACCCGGAAGCTGAAGGACATCGCCGCCCGCGCCAGCCAGGGCGATGTCCATGCGCAGGCGACGCTGGATCATTTGACCGATACTTTCGCAAAGGCGATCTATCCGATCATCGATGTGCTTGATCCGCATGCCATCGTCATTGGTGGCGGAGTGGGCAATATCGAGGCGCTCTACACCGCGGAAATGCGGGAGAAGATCGCCGCGAAGATTTTCAACCCGACATTCGAAGCCGCGTTGCTCAAGCCAACGCTGGGTGACAGCGCCGGTGTTTTCGGCGCGGCGATGCTGGTGGCGTGATCTTTTCGCGTGAAGGGCGTCAAAGACAAAACGCGTCGAGCAGATCGTAAAGAAACTTCCGGTTCGGCGCACTGTAATCGGGCGCGTGTCCCAGGATTTTCTCCGGCGTCTGCACGTAAGGCCCCTTCGGCCAGAGCGAGAAATCGGAGCTTCCCTCCACGGTCTGCCGCACCAGGTCCGGATCCATTTCCAAGTGGAATTGCAGGCCCAGGCATTTGTCCTTCACAACAAAACCCTGCTCGGGACAGCCCTCGCTCGCGGCGAGCCGTGTGGCCTCGGCAGGCAGTTCGAAGGTGTCGCCGTGCCAGTGCAGCACGGTGGCGGAAACGGGAAGATGGGAAAAACGTTCATGCGCCTCGGCCGTGAAACGAATGGGAAACCAGCCGATTTCGTAGACCGGATTTTGCGTGACGCGTCCGCCCAAGGCGTCGGCGATCAACTGCGACCCGAGACAAATTCCGATCACGCGCTTGCCGGCGCTCATGGTGGCGCGGATGAGTTGGCGTTCCGGCTTGAGCCAGGGATAATCGCGGTCCTGATAGATGTTCATCTCCCCGCCCATGACGACGAGCAAGTCGTATGAATCGAGAGCGGGCAGGGAATCGCCCCGGTAAAGGTGGGTGATGTGGACGACATGGCCGCGGTCGATGGCCCATTTCCCGATTTCGCCGGGGCCTTCGCAGGAGGCATGTTGCAGGACGCTGATTTTCATTGAGAGATCATGAAGAGCAGATCAAGTACCGTTCCGACCCGCATTTGAAATTCACGCAGGTCCGGTGGGCCGGGCAAAATCACGCCGCGCTGGCGACCTGGGGATGCTCGAGCTGCTCCGCTTTTTCGAAAGCGGCCAGGGCTTCACTTTCCAGGCCGGCCGACTCCAGGGTGACACCGAGATCATACCAGCCGCGCGCGTTGTTTGGCTTGATCCGCAGCTCGTTTCGAAAAGCGTCAATCGCCTCATCGTGCCGTTTCAGCTCGGCGCAGACGATGCCCAGGTTGTGCCAGGCCAGATGCAGGTCCCCGTTCAGCTCCACCGATTTCCGGTAGTACTCGCGGGCCTGCTCTCGCTGGCCGCCGACGTGGCTGGCCAGGCCGAGATTGAACCAGCCTTCCGATTCGCCGGGTTTGATTTCGGTCGCCTTTTCGAAGGCCTCCGCCGCCGGGCGATAAGCCCCCAGGGTATAATGCGCTTTACCCAACTCGTTCCAGGCCGTCCAAAGCAACTCGCATTTGGGATCGAGCTGCGCGGCGCGTTCAATGGCCTGGGTGGCCGGGCCGGTCTGCTCCAGCCGGGCGTGGATCGAGCCGAGGAAAGCATAGGCAAACGGCGCGAGATGAGGCAGCGCGGTGGCGTGCCGAAAGGCTTCCGCCGCTTCGGCGGGAGAACGGCGGCCAAAGAAGATCACGCCCATTTTGAAGTAGGCTTCGGGATATCCCGGACGCAATTCGATGGCCTGGCGGCAGGCTTCCAGCGACTCATCCAATTTATTCTGCGCTCCCAGCGCGGAGGCGAGATTGTCCCAGGCGCGGGCATAATCAGGGTCGGCCTGGACCGCGCGGCGCAGCGATTTCTCCGCATCGGCGTAGCGGCCCATTTGGAAGTAAAGGGAGCCGAGATTACACCAGACTTTGGGATGATTCGGTTGGATGTGGTCCGCCGTGAGATAAAGTGCCTCGGCCTGCTCAAACTTCCGATTGAGCTGCTTCGCCAGCGCGAGATTGAATTGCGCGACCATCGTTTCGGGCTCCGATTTGGAGGCCTCCTGGTAGGCCATTTCCATTTCTGAAAAAACGCCGTTTTCATAGTGCGCCTTGCCGAGGCTGGCCCACGCCTGCCCGGCTTCGCGACCGTGCCGCGGATTGTCTCCGGCGCGGAGGAGAAGAGCCTTCGCGCGCACGAGCCGTCCCTGGGCGATGGCCGAAGGTGCCTCGCGCAGGCATTCGACACCGCTCTTGGGCAGGGGTTCCTCGGTGGCTTCTTCCGTGGACCTGGAAATGACCGTGACGCTTGCCGGGACGACGCGATTCGGCATGACCATTTGCGTGTTGCGCATCATATCCACCACGACGGGACTGGCGTGATGCGTGCCACTGACGCCGGAATTGGCGGGCTTCTTTCCCGACTGCGCCGCGAGAAGGCGTTGCACGGAAACGGCCGCAGCCTCGATCAGCGGCCGCAAATCTTTTTCCGGTTCGCCGAGGCGCTGGCAACGCTCGAAATGTTGCAGCGCGATGTCCGGCAGGCGCCAGGTGGAGAGATAAAGCATGCCCGCTTCCTTGAGCAAGCGAGGATCGTTGCACGCCTTGGCCAGCCGGGAGAAGAGAGGCGCAGCGAGAGGCGAGGGAGCCGGTAAACGTTGGTTGCGACTCTGGGCTGTTTCAGTGGCCTGGCGCAATGCCCGCAAACCGGCGAGAATAACTTCAAGACTCTTTTGACTCAGCGCGTCCTGACGCAGCCGCGCGGCTTCCGCGAGTCGTTCCCACAATTCAGGCTCGAGCGGCTTGGCTTCCAGCAGGGAAATGACTTCGGGGTCGAAAGAAGCGATATCGGTAGTCATGGAAGCCGGAGGGAAATGCTCTATAAAAGTGACACAAGTTGCCGCTTTTGCGATCCAATGTTGCCTAGGGAATGATCTTACTCCTACCGGAACGGATTCGCGAGAGATTCCCGCTTGCGGGTAGATCCTCCTGCTCATTATCGCAAGTAACTCATAAAAAGCTGGTTAACCGGTTGGCGGCAACTTGGGGCGCGAAGGAAACCCGGTCTCTTACTTGTACGTTCAAGGGTTGGCATCCATCTTGCCTAAGAGAGTTTATGCAATACGAAGTGAAGAATTTAATCGCTGACCTACCCGGCTGGTCGGGACTCTCCGGCCCCATTCCGAGCATCCAGGAATTACGGAAGAAGAAGGAAGAATCGAAAAAAGTTCCTCACCTCGACTCGACCGATCGCGCGGAAGTAAGCCGCAGGCGTCCGACGGGCCCGGATGTCACGGCATAAAGGACTAGATCTTACTGAGCGCGAGGAAGCGCTCCAGCGCGGAGACAAGATCGTCGCAATGCACCTGCTTGGTGAGATATCTCAAAATGCCCAGGCGGGTGGTTTTCTTGATATCCGACATTTCGTCGGATGAGCTCAGAATGATGACAGGCATCTCGCGGTAAACGGGATGTTCGCGCAGCCAGCGCAGAACTTCATCTCCATTCAGGCGGGGCATTTTCAAATCCATCACCACAATGTGGGGCCATTCGTCCGGCGATTTCTCAATCGCCTTGAAGTAGTCGAGCGCGGCGGCGCCATCGCCCAGTTCCCGAAGTGGCGGAGGAAAGCCCGCCTTCTCCAGCGCGAGCTTCACAAAAAAGAGGTCGTGCGGATCGTCGTCGATCAGGACCAGGCGAAATTCTTTTTTAGTGATCCGCTCCATCCGGGGCTTAGCGTCTCTCGCCAAACCTCGCCATGCAAGCCCTCGTATGGAATGGAGTCGGCCGAAATCGGCCTGCGTGGGTTGATGATCTCGTTTTCGCGGCTAAGAATATCTCTATGCAATACGTCAATCTCGGCTCGACCGGCCTGAAGGTCTCGCGAATTTGTCTCGGTACGATGACTTATGGGTCGAAGAAATGGCGGGAGTGGATTCTGGAAGAAGAGGCGAGCCGTCCTTTCATCAAGGAAGCCCTGGAGGCCGGCATCAATTTTTTCGACACCGCGGATGTCTATTCGTTGGGCGCGAGCGAGGAGATTCTCGGTCGCGCGCTGAAGGATTTTGGTCCTTCGCGCGACCGGGTGGTGATCGCCACGAAGGTCTTTAACGCGATGGGAGACGACCCGAATCAGCAGGGCCTGTCGCGCAAGCATATCCGCCACGCGCTCGATGAAAGCCTTCGCCGACTCGGCACCGATTACATCGATCTTTACCAGATCCATCGCTTCGATCCCCACACGCCGATGGAGGAAACGCTGGAGGCGCTGAACGACGCGGTGCGCGAAGGCAAGGTCCTCTATATTGGTGCGTCCTCCATGTTCGCCTGGCAGTTCGCCCAGATGCTCGCCATTTCGGATCAGAATGGCTGGGCCCGTTTCTCCACCATGCAGAATCACTACAACCTCCTTTACCGCGAAGAGGAACGGGAAATGAATCCGCTCTGCGAAGCCGAGGGCATCGGTTTGATTCCATGGAGCCCGCTGGCCCGCGGCGTCCTGGCAGGCAATCGCCAAGCGCAGACAACGCGCGCGAAGACCGATGATTTCGCCACGAAACTTTACAAGAATACGGAGCAGGCCGATCAGCAGGTGCTCGACCGTCTCGAAGAGCTGAGCAAGCAGCGCGGAATCCCCCAGGCGCAACTCGCGCTGGCGTGGCTGCTGCATCAACCGGCGATGGTCGCTCCGATTGTCGGCGCATCGAAGGCGCATCACCTGGCCGATGCCATCGCGGCGGAAAAGGTGATGCTCAGTCCCGAGGAAATCGCGCGCCTGAACGAGCCTTACGTGCCCCACGCCATCGCCGGGCACGAGTAGAAATTAGGTCGGACCCGGGCGAGTTGTTTGTGAAGTTCCGAAAAAGCCGCTATCCTGAGGACTGTGGAATTCATCGATCAGCTCTGCCAGCTCGCGACGAAGCACGGGGCTTCCGATCTTTTTCTTCATGTGGGGCGCATTCCCCAGCTTCGGATTCAGAATGAACTCGTGCCGGCGGCGGAGATGCCGCTGCCGGAGGCGGACCTCGTCGCCTTCTGGCAACGTTGTGGAGCATCGCTGGATGCACTCGACTTCGATGGAAGCCATGTCGATTCCACCGGTCATCGTTTTCGGGTGAATCTTTTCCGGTCGTTGCTTCAGCGGGGTGCGGCCCTGCGTCCGATCAAGACCGCGGTACCCTCCCTGAAAGATTTGGGCGCGCCGGTGGATTTGCTGACTTCCTGGGTGCAGCGTCCTTCTGGCCTGATTCTCGTGACCGGGCCGACGGGGGCGGGAAAATCAACCACCCTGGCGAGCTGTCTCGACTGGGTGAACCATCACCAGCGCCGCCATGTCGTCACGATCGAGGACCCGATCGAGTATCTTTTCGAGCCCGCGCTTTGCCTCTTCACGCAGCGGGAAGTGGGCATCGATACGCCTTCATTCGCGGAGGGCCTGCGGCGTTCTCTGCGGCAAAGTCCGGATGTGATCCTGCTCGGTGAAATTCGCGACGGGCCCTCCGCCATCACCGCGCTGCAGGCGGCGGAGACGGGCCATCTTGTGCTGGCGACGCTGCACAGTTCCAACGTGCTCGATTCGCTCGAGCGCCTTTCCCGCCTTTTTGAACTGCGCGAGCGCGAGGGCGTGCTCCAGGTCCTTTCGCAGCAGCTCATCGGCATCCTCTGTCAACGCCTGGTCAATGCGGCGCCGGATGGGCGCGCCTTGATCGTCGAGCACTTTGAAAATCACGCGGTCACCCGCAAATGGATCCTCGAAGGCAAATTCCGCGAGTTGGCCGACTTGATCTCGCGAGGGGATAATCCGCTCAATGTGACCTTCCTCAAATCGCTCGCCGCCGCGGTTCGCGCGGAGCGCATTTCGGAAAAGATCGCGATGCAGGAAGCGTCGAATCCCCACGAACTTCAACGCGAACTGCGCGGCATCAGCGCCAGCTCCATCTCCGCGTAGGGCCTTATGGAAATCCCGGTCGATATCATTCATTTTCTGACCCTCACGGTGGAGCGCGGCGCATCCGATCTTCATCTCTGCGTCGATTCCGCGCCCATGATGCGGCTGCACGGCGTGCTGATTCCGCTGCTTGATATCGTGCTGGAAGCGGAGACCTGCCGCGACCTGATCTACAGCGTTTTTACAGAAAACCAGCGCACCCGTTTTGAGGAAGCGTGGGAGCTCGATTTCGCGCTCGTGGTCAAGGGGCTGGGCCGCTTTCGCTCCAACGCGCATTACAGCCGGGGCGTGGTCGAGGCGACTTTCCGGTACATTCCGGACCAGGTCCCCTCCATCGATGCGCTCTTCCTGCCGCCCATCGTCAAGCAACTTTGCGCACTGGAGCAGGGGCTGGTCCTTGTCACCGGCATCACCGGTTCCGGCAAGACGACGACGCTGGCCGCGATGGTCGAGGAGATCAACTCCACCCGCGCGGGCGTCATTGTCTCCATCGAGGATCCGATCGAGTACATTTTCACCCACAAACTTTGTCGCGTGAAACAGCGGGAAATCGGCACCGACACCAAGTCGTTCCCCACCGCGTTGCGTCACGTCCTGAGGCAGGACCCGGATGTGATTTTGATCAGCGAAATGCGGGACCTGGAAACGATCTCGGCGGCGATCACCGCAGCGGAAACGGGGCATCTGGTTCTCGCGACCTTGCACACCATCGACGCGCCCAAAGCGATTGACCGCATCGTCGATGCCTTTCCTTCCGACCAGCAGGCGCAGATCATCGCGCAGTTGACCAATGCGCTGCAGGCCATCGTGGCCCAGCGGCTTTTGCCCCGGGCCGATGGCGCGGGGCGCATCGCCTGCACCGAAGTCATGGTGATGAATGATGGCGTGCGCTCGTGTCTGCGCGATCGGCGCTTTCAACAGCTTCTCAGCATGATCGAGATCGGGACGAAGGATGGCATGCAGACCTTTGACGAAAGCATCGAAGAACTTTTCCTGGGCGGGATGATCACTTGGGATGAGGCGTTGCTGAACGCGCGTGACCAAGCCCGCATCTTGGCGCTCAAGCCGTCCCGGCCTCCGCGCTGACCCAGTCTCGGGCATTCTGCATTTCGCGGGCTTCCGCGCCCGCAATTAACGGTTTGGGTGATAAAGTTTTTAGGTCGTGAGTTTCGTAAGTATTTGATTTTCAGGGACAGACGTGGATGGTCACTTGCTGGCATGCTCTCTGCAAATAGAGGGGCATGAAAACACGTTCTCCACTTCAACATCTCGAAACCAATTCGCGTTCTTCTCTGCGGGGACGAGTGTCTCTGTTGCTGCTGTGGCTGATCGGAGTTCCCGTTCCGATTCTACTGGTGATTTTCCTTTTGAGGGGTTGCTCTTAAGAGAGAATGAGGTGGAGAAAAGTAGAAGGCATTTCTTATATGAAAGAAGGCTCGAATCTTTTCTCCAACCTTGTTGAGATCAGATGGGCGAATCATCATTAAGGATCACTTTTCATATGTAAAAGGTCAGTTTGTCGTCTTTAAGATAAAAGGAGGTCTGGCTACGATGCGGTCATGAACGCATCGTCCTACTCACTCGCGCAGGAAACCTACGCCGCTTACGGGGTGGAAACCGAAGCCGCCTTGCAGAAGTTGGCAGAGGTTCCTCTTTCGCTCCACTGCTGGCAAGGAGACGACGTCGGCGGGTTTGAGAACCCCGAGGCCGGATTGACCGGCGGCGGCATCCAGGCCACGGGGAATTATCCGGGCAAGGCGCGCACGCTGGAGGAATTGCGGCAGGACTTGGCGAAGGCCTACTCCCTGATTCCCGGCAAACATCGCCTCAACCTTCACGCCTGCTACGCGGATTTCTCCGGGAAAAAAGTGGAGCGGAACGCCCTGGAGCCCGCACATTTCCAAAGCTGGATCGATTGGGGTAAAAGTCAGGTCCGGGGAATCGATTTTAACCCGACCTTTTTCTCCCATCCGCTGGCCAATGACGGCTGGACGCTTTCCCACACGGACGCGGGCGTGCGCGGTTTTTGGATTGAGCACGGAATTGCCTGCCGAAAAATCGGCGCGGAAATCGGAAGGCAGTTTGGCACTCCGACCGTAACCAACGTCTGGATTCCCGATGGTTCCAAGGACACGCCGGTGGATCGCAAAGGGCCGCGCGAACGCCTCGAGGCTTCGCTGGATGCCTTGTTTCAGGAGAAGCTCGATGCCGGTCTGCATCTCGATGCGGTGGAATCGAAGCTTTTTGGCATCGGCTCGGAATCCTATGTCGTCGGCTCGCACGAGTTTTATCTCGGTTATGCCACGAGAGAGCAGAAGCTCTATTGCCTCGATGCCGGTCACTTTCATCCGACGGAAAGCCTCGCCGACAAGATTTCCTCGGTGCTGCAATTCGTTCCGGAAATCCTGCTGCATGTTAGCCGGGGAGTTCGCTGGGACAGCGATCACGTCGTGTTGCTGGATGATCCGACAAAGGCGATCATGGAAGAGCTCGTGCGAGGCGATTTCCTGTCGCGGACTCACCTGGGCCTCGATTATTTCGATGCCAGCATCAATCGCGTGGCGGCCTGGGTCATCGGTTCACGCAGCGCGCTGAAAGCGTTGCTTCTCGCCTTCCTCGAACCGACTGCGCAACTGCGTGAATTGGAAAACGCGGGCGACGCGACCTCACGGCTTGCGTTGCTGGAAGAAAGTAAGGCGTTGCCGTTTGGCGCGGTCTGGGAGGAGCACCTGCGGCGTCAAAATGTTCCCAGTTCGAAGGACTGGATCGGCGAAGTGAAGGTCTACGAAAAGAAATTCCTGTCTCAACGCGCCTAGGCCCGATCCGGGCTTTTAATCCTGGCCGAGCGCCTGAAGCTGGGCTTGAGCCAGGATGTACTCGCAGAAATCTTTCTGGCCGGTGTTCAGGCAGCGATGAAAGGAATCGACCGCGCCGGCCTTATCGCCCGAGAGCAATTTTTTCATGCCGCTAAAATACCAGACTTCACAGTGCTGGCCCTGGTCCTTCTTCGCGTCCGAGGAGGCGGCCACGGCCATGAGATCGCTTTCGCTCAGGTGATCGAGCAGGAAGTTGGCGATCTTCGAAGGCAGTTCCGCCGGTTCCGCGTTCCAGTTGCCCTCCAGCGCGTCGGAGAGCGCCTTGTCGGCATCGGCCTTGTGGCCCTGCTGCGTCTGGATCACCCACAGGTAAAGATGGGCGTAGTCGGCATATAGGTTCTTCGGGGCCAACGATGCGAATTTTTGGAGATCGTCCGCGGCGGCATCAAGATTGCCCTTGGCCTGCTGCGCGACGCCGCGATTGTAATAGGCCTGTGCGTTCTTCGAATCGAGTTCGAGTGCCTTCGAACTGTCGGCGATGGAACCGTCGAGATCGCCCCGCTGTTCCTTGATCAAGCCGCGATTGTAAAAGGCGACGGAGATTTTCGGATCGAGCGCGATGGCCTGGTTGTAGTCGAGAAAGGCGGCGTCGAGATTGCTCGTGTTCTGTTCCGCCAGTCCGCGGTTGCAATAGGCCATGGCGATCTTCGGATTGATCTCCAGCGCGCGCGTGTAATCGGCGATGGCGCCGTCCAGATCGGCCTTGTCGCTCTTGGCGTTGCCCCGGTTGTAGAAGGCCCCGGCCAGCCGTGGGTTAAGATCGAGCGCCTGGTTGTAATCGGAAATAGCGCCGTCGATATCTCCCTTTTGTTCCTTGATCAGGCCGCGATTATAGAAGGCGATATAGGACTTCGGATCGAAGGAAAGGGCCTGGGTATAATCGGCAATCGCGCCGTCGGGATCGTTCTTGGTTTGCTTGATGAAGCCGCGCTGGGAAAAGGCACTGGCGTTGTGCGGTTCCAGGGCCAGCACCTGGTTGTCATCGGCGATGGCGCCGTCGAGGTCGCCCTTGGCCTGCTTGGCGGCCGCGCGGTAGCTGAAGCCTTGAGCGTAAGTCGGGGCCTGGGTGATGATTTGGCTGAAGTCGGCAATCGCGCCGTCGAAATCGCCGTGGCTTTGCTTGGCCTGACCGGAGGCGACGAGGGCGGCGATCTTTGGATCGGATCCCGGAGTGGTTGCGGCGGGTGCGGGCGCTGGCGCGGGTGTCGGTGTGGACACGGAGGGCGCCGGAGGCGTGGTCGAAGGTGCGGGCGTCGGAGCAGGAGCCGGTGTCTGCGCCGTTGGGGCGGGCGTCATGGGAGTAGGGGCGGGAGGATTGGCCTGCGGCGTCGGTTCCGATTTTTCCGGAGCGGGACTGGGAGTCTGAGTCTCACTCTGCGGTTTCTCTTCCTGCGGGCCAATCGAGAGGTAATAGTAAATTCCACCTCCGAAAAGGATCAGGAAAAGAAGCCCCAGGCCGACGTAAAGAAAGATGAGCCGCCGCTGGCGCGCCCGAATTCTCTTGGCCGAGATGCGCTTTGAAGCGACAGGTGGGGGCTCTTCAGCCGGCGTGGCCGAAGCCTCGGTTTCTTTTTTTACGGGGGGAAGGGTATGGAACTGAAGCGGACCCGACTTTTTCGCTTCGGGCGCGACAGGTGTTTCGTCCTGGCTGGGCCGGATCAGTTTGGTGGTCGGGACAGTGCCCGAGGAAAGCGAGCCGCTGGTTCTCACTCCCGCCAGGGTCTGCCGGATGAGCCTCGGGCTCCCCGTGTTCGCGACGGTCGAGGAAGGAGCGAAAGTAGGGGCCTTGGCTTCCACCAGCGGCGGCACGGTCGCCGGAGCAGCGGAGGGCGTCGGCTCCGCTATCTCCGGCTCCGGCTCGGGCGTGGGCTGAGAGGCCTTCGGTCCCGGCAACGGAGCGGAAGCGGTTTTCGGGGAGGGAGCTGTCTTGTCGTCGCGGCCCTTGATCGGGGGCGGCACCTGCAAGGCCTGCGATTTCCGGGGAGGCAGAATGACCGCGAGCCCGGTCGTCTGTGGGCGTTTGGCGGCAGGTTTGGCCGGAGTATCCGTCGGAACGTTGGTGGCAATCGACGAGACCGGAATCAGGCGGGTCGATCGCGAAACGGCCTTGACGGGCGGCGGTGCGGAAGAGGTGATGTTTTCGGCCCGAATGGGCGTGGATGACTCCTCGGCGCGAGCGACGGCAGGAAGCGGGACGGTGTCGCCTCCGCGTATTCCTCCCGAAGAGGACATCGGAAAACTTCCGGCCGGAGCAGAAGGCGCACGCGGCGCGGATGGGCCAATCGGCCTCGTCGTCCGAGCCGTGTCCGACATAATGGGCGAAGCAAAGGAGATTTCCTTGTCCGTGTCCCGAGGCTTGGCTGCGGGTTCCTCTTCGGTTGGGGGAGTCGCCGGTTCCGGCGAAATGAGCGGCGGTGCGACCGGAGGAGGCAAAAATTCGTTTTCCGGCGGTGCCGCGGGCGGAAGTGCCTCCAGCTTGGGGACGGGCTCCGGCGTCGGGATTTCCTCGTGGAGAGAAGGAGCAGTTGCGGGCAGCCTCGGCGCAATTGCACCCGGTGCCGTGGGCCCCATTAAAGGTATTGGGGCGGAAAGATTGACAGGCGCACTTGGCGGATTGGCGACAGGAGTGGGTCTGGCCCGGCCCATCAATGGCAGCGCACTTGGCTTGATCGACTCAGGCAGCGCCACCTGGCTCGTCCGCGCAATGATCTTGGAACGAATCCCGCCCAGTGGCGACGTCCGCGTCGAAGGAGGAAGAGGCGGGATAACGGGCAGGGCTCGCGTGATGCCCATCGATTTGGGCAGGTTCGTGGTCGTTCGCCGGGGCGGTGGCGGTAGCGGGGTTGTTGCCGGGCGAGTGCTGATGGAAGTTCGCGGGTCGATGTCGGGGGCCGCCGGTGGCGGCGTGGGGGGGAGCGGCCCGGTGGAAGGCTTCGGCCCAACGGGTCTCCGCACCGCAAGCGGTGCCGTCTTGGGTCGCGTGACCACGACGGGCAGGGGATCGAGAATTGGCACCGGTGTGGCGGGTGCATTCAAGGGCACTTGCGGGGCGGCGATGGACGCCGATTTTTTGAGCGGCGAAGCGGGGATCGACGCGGGAGACGCCGCGGTAAACCTGGACATTGGCACCGATACAGTCGCGGTGGGTGCCGGTTTGGGCGGGGGCGGAGGAAGGTTGGGAATCTGTTCCAGTACCTCACTGAGAGGAAGCCACTTTTCGGTATCCACCAGCCGCGCTTCATCGGTCAGGATAAGAAGTCCGTCGGCAATACGGTGGCGAATCTTCTGTTCCGTGTAGGGGCCAAAGATCACGCCAGCCACGAAGACCTGAATTTCCGCCCCTTTCGTTTCGGACGAAAATGAGGTGGCTTTTTCGTCGAAGGTGTTAGTAGAACTCATTTTCTCTACGGAACGATAAACAAAGTGGGACAGTTAACCAAGTAACATCAGTCGCAAGTATGGCAGCCTGTTAGCGATAAGTCGAGAACGACACCTCGTAAAGTCTCTTTTTATTTAGCATGAGCTAATGAACAACCCCTAATATCCCCAAGGAGACTGGCTCGAACGATCTTTCGACGCGACCTCGCGTGGCTTTTCCGATAGGTTGCGGACGTTATCATGAAACACACCGGTATTCGCGTCGTGGCGGGAGTTTTTGTCGTCATTCTCATCGTTGTGGCCATTGCCGGGGGCGTTGCCTGGTTTAAGATTGCAGCACTCAAGAGCCAGCTTGCGCAAGGTCTCGGCGATGCCTTGGGCGCCAAGGTGGAGGTCGCGTCGCTCGGTCTGAACCTATGGGACGGAGAAATCCGTGCGGCGGGAATCACCCTGACCAACCAGCGGCCTGATGCGCCCTGGGACCACGGCGATATCAGTCAGGCCACAGTCCACTTTCATTTGCACGACTTGCTCGCGAAGACCATGCCGCTTAGCGTCGAGGTCTCTTCGTGGAATGTCATATTGCGTCCGAATCCAGCGGGCGGCGGTTCGACGGGGACCGCTTCCTCCGGGACGGAAGTGAATACGACTTCCGGGGAAAGTCCCGCGACACGCCGCTTTCAGGTCACGCAACTCTCGGCCGTCGAGGGCGAGGTGGAAGTTGATCTCGCGGCAGACCGGAAGGTGTTGATCCACGGTGTCTCGTTCGATTCGGCGGACAATGGCGCGCAGGTCTGGACGACTCACCTACAGGCCACCTCCATTACCGCCGGTTCCCTCGAGCTCGGTGCGAGTTCGGTCGACCTGCGCGCAGACTCGGAGCAGATCACTTGTTCGAATCTACGCATGCAATGCACTCAGGGCATGATCACCGGCGATGGCGATCGGGCTCTCGGTGGCGCGCATGAAACGCATCTCGCACTGAAGGCGGCCGATGTGCCGATCACCATGCTGGTCTCCGTTCCGTGGCAGGTGAAACTTTCCGGTCTGACTACGGGCAGTTTGATTTACCATGGCGACGATACGGCCTCGGATGCCCACGGACAACTGGCGGTGACCGGCGGTAAGTTCAACGTCCTGCCGTTCCTCGGCAAGATGACTCTTTTTCTCGGAATGCCGGACCTCACGGGCGTCGAGCTCGACCGGGCCACGTCCGATTTCGCCTGGAAAGACGGGACGATGCATCTCACCAATATCGACGTGCGCAAAAACGACATGCTCCGAGTTACCGGGCAGGTCGATGTGGATGCGAGCAACCAGGTGGATGGCCACCTCAAGCTGGGCCTCCCTGCCTCCATTCTGGCCAAGTGGCCGCAGCTTCAGACGGCCGTTTTCCCTAACGCGGTGGAGGATTATAGCTGGGCGGATGTCCATCTCACCGGAACGCCCGATCATTTGCAGGAGGATCTCAGCAGCCGCATCCTGGCGGCGGGCATTCAATCGGGCGGTTCCTTGATCAATCAGGGCACCCAAAAGGCGATGGATCTGTGGAAAAGTTTCATGGGGCCGTAACCGATGAGGGCCCTGCGGAGTCTATAATAGAGTAGGGTCGTCACGACACAGCCTCGCGACTGCGCTTGAGTTTACCCATTCTGTCGCTTACAATCTAAATCTAGTGCCTGCGTTTAATCCCCACGCTTCGGACGAGACCGAAGGTCAGCGCATCATTTCCCCTTTTGCGCAGACGACCTCCACGGTGCATCCCGCCCGCACCAGACATTCGATTTCCTGGCCGCTCTGGATTGTTTCCTCGCTGCTGGTTTTGGTGGTCCTGGGAATCATCGGCTACTTCACCTTTAAATATCTCGAGGATCCTTACCGGACGCTCGAATCCTTCCCGGTCGATAAGTACATGAGCGATTACCGCTCGCTCACCGGAGCGAAGTTCAAGGCGGATCTCAAGGTGTCGGCCGATCTGGGCTGGAAGGCCGAGACGGGCCGATTGATGGTCTTCACGATAGAAAACGACAACCATCCCGTGGTCGTTCTCATTCCGCCGAAGCTGAGCAATATCTTTTTTACCAAGGGTCAAAACTATCAGGCCTCGCTCGAGGTTGGAGAAGGAGGGCTCATTTATGCGGACTCATGTGAAAAGGAATAGTCTTCTCGCGCTCGCCCTTTTGCTCTCGATTCGCGTCGGTTGGGCCCAGGACGCTCCAGCTCCCGCCCCGGCTCAACCTCAATCTCCGGTCAATACTTCCGAAGCGGCGAACCTGGGCGGCCAGATTGACAGCAGCACCGCTTCGACGCTTGATTATCTCTTCAACCACAAGCCGGGTGAGGGCACGACCGCCAAGGCGGGCGGCGATGTGGCCAGCGCGCTGGCCGATAAGATCAAGGCCATCGACGTCCTGAAAACACCGGGACTGGACGATCCGCAGACCCGCGCGCGCTTCCAGACTTATCTCAGTTTGAAGGAAGTGCCGGACGCACGCATCAAGGAGTACTTCGAGAAAGTGGCGGAGGTCTCCGATACCGTGCGCAACGGCGATACCTTCGGCGCCTGGAAGATTCTCTACGCCATGAGCGAGTACAAGGATCTCGACGCAGGGATCAGCCGCGAACTGGCCAATCGCGTCGAGGCGATCTGGAACACGACCCGCGCCCAGAACGGGCTGGAGCTGGCGAACGACAAGCTGCGGGATAATATCGAGACCTACGATCACAATGCCGATTTGATCGCGCAAGATTTGCACGAGCAGGACGAGAGCGAAAAAAATAAGAATAGCGGCGGGAATAACAACAGCGGCAGCAATTCAAACGCCACCAATTCCGATCTTAACAGTCCGACCGCAGACCCGGCGGCGGCCGAGGCCGCCATGATGCCGACGATGAACAGCGGCCTACAGGGCAAGATGGAGTTAACCTCCGAGTACATCAAGCTGCTCGAGGCTCGCGCCAAGATCAAACTCAACGAGATGCGCGAGAACAAGATGAGCGACGAGGGCAAGGATGCCTTCGCCGAATACGTCAATACGCTCTATAAAACCCACCGCTACTATCATATGATCATCGCCGCCGATTTCTACCGGGCGCTGTTCAACGAGGCCGATTACCCGGCGGGCATGATGGGGGCGACGCCCAACGCCGGCAACCAGGGGAACGGTGGCGGCGGGAACAACAACGGATCCAATGGCAACGGCCGGCACGGGGGCAATGGCCGAAACTCCAATGTGATGGCCTTCCAAAATCAGATCCCCTCCGGCTTCGCCAACCAGCTGGCCAATGGCGCAGGTTTTGGCGGCGCTTTCGGTCAGCCGGAAACGATCGAACCGACCAGCATGGCCGACCAGGTAAACGCGGCGCTGGAAACCAACAATCGGGTCAGCCAGTCCATCGAGGTCTTCAAGTACAAGGCGGGCCGGGGCGAGATCAGCGCCGCCGCCGAGGAACTGCAGCAGGCCTTCGTGGGCAATGAATTTCATCCCGGGCTGCAGGGCCTGCCTCGGGACGACAAGGAAAAGGTCGGCGATTTCCTGGCCAAGCTCGACGTGTTGAAGAACCAACTGGAGTCGCGTGATTTCGAACAGGTCGAGGCGCAGATCGCGGACGTCAAAAAGATCGCCTCTGATTTCGATTCCACCAAGCCGATGGCTATGGTCAACGGCATCAAGCTGGAAAGCCGGTTGCGTCTCGGCAAGGCCAAGCTGCTCGCGCAGGGCGGCGCCTTGACCCAGGCCATGCAGGAATTCCAGACGGCGGCGGAAGAATGGCCGGGCAATCCCGATCTCCAGACTTCGGCCAGCGGCTTCTTCAACACGGAGGATGTACAAAACCAATCGACGGCCGATTTCGATCACCTGATCCAGGAGCAGAACTACCGCGCCATTTTCGACAAGCAGCTCGCCTTCGCCACCGCGGTGAAGGGCGATACGGCCCGCGTCCAGCAGCTCAAGGATGCGTTGGAAAAAGTGCAGAAGGCGGAGATGGCCTCCGAGAAGGCCAACATGCTGGTCATGAACGGAGACGTCGATGGCGCCTGGGAGACCATTGAGCTCGCGGCGAAGGACTGGCCCGATGACATGAAGCTGAACAAGTTGCTGGCCGATCTTTCCGGGCGCAGCGCCGATTTTGTCAGCGCGATCAACAAGGCCCGCGACGCCGAGGCGAAAAAGGAAATGGGCTACAGCCTGACCTGGTACGTCACCGCGCAAAATGATTATCCGGCCAGCACCATCGCCAACGATGGCATCGATCGCATCAGCAAGCAGATTCTTTCCCCATCCTCCTCCAGTTCGGCGGCGAACTAACGGGTTGGCGGCGCAGCAAAGATGCATACTGTTGCCCGGATGGAAGCTGCCATTTTTGTCGAGAAACTTTCCGTCGTCATCGGAAGGGGGAAGGAGGAAAAGACCCTCCTGCGCGACATCTCTTTCGCGATTCCCGAGGGCTCTTTTCTTTCCATCATCGGCGCTTCGGGTTGCGGCAAAAGCACCCTCGTCCGCGCGCTGGCCGGGATTCAGCCGGCCACGGCGGGCCGGGTCCTGCTCGCGGGCCATCGGGTGGAAACGTTGCGGCATCAGTTGCCGTTGGCGGTCGGTTACCTGCCGCAATTCGGCGCCTTTCACGCCGACCTGACCGTCGCGGAGATTCTCGATTTCGCGTTGGCCTTGCGCCTGCCCAGCTCCGTGCCGCCGGCGACGCGGCAACAATGGCTGCACCACGTTATCGATCTCGCTGGGATTCGTCCGCTGCTCTCGCAAAAATACCGGACGCTTTCCGGCGGCCAGATGCGACGCATCGCCCTCGCGGAGGAACTCATTGGGGATCCCGCATTTCTCTTCCTCGACGAGGTGACCAGTGGTCTCGACGCCTATTCTGAGCACGAGCTCATGGTCTGGCTCAAGGAGCTCGCGCACGGCCTGAAAAAAACGGTCGTCCTCGTCACCCACGCGGTCAGCAACTTGCGGCTGTGCGATTCGGTCATCTTTTTGCATGAGGGCCAGTTGTGCGCGCAGGGAACTTACGATGAAATATTGGAGGCGTTCGAGACCACTTCGATCGAGTCAATTTTTGGCCGATACCAGAAGGCTTCGTCTTTGGGTAAATTCATCAGTTCCGGCCTCGACCTTTCCTCGGAACTTCCGCCGGTGCCCGAACCCCGCGCGCTCAATACGGCTCCGCCTCCGGGCACGATCAGCCAGCTTGGCACAATGATCCGCCGCCAAGGCATCCTGCTCGGGCGAGATCGGGCGCAGCTCTGGCTGCACCTGGCGCTGCTCGTCACCTTTCCCCTGCTCGTCGCGATTTTTGCGACGAAGGGATTACCGACGGTGCGCAGCCTGAGTCTCAGCATTGAGACGAATATCGTGCAGACGCTGGAGGAACAGTTGGACAATCTCCGCCAATCGTTCTCCGCCGCCTCGCTCGTTTCCGGGTTGGCGATGTTCCAGGTCATTCTCCTCACCCTCATGGGCGCGAACAACGGCGCGCGTGAAATCGCCAAGGAGCGCGACGTGCTGGAGAAGGAGCTTCGGGCCGGACTTTCCCCTTGGGCCTACGTCACGACCAAGGGGCTGCTGGTCTGTCTGCTTAGCCTGGCGCAGGCGTTCTGGATGACCTGGTTTGTGAAGACGGTGTGCGGTTTTCCGGGTCATTTTTCCAGCCAGTTCGCAATTCTCTTCATCACCACGCTGGCCATGAGCATGACTTGTCTCGCGATCTCCTCCGGCTCCAAATCGCCGGAGCGCGCCTCGCTCCTCGCCATTTACCTGGTGGGACTGCAATTGCCGCTTTCGGGCGCGGTTCTCGCGTTGCCGGAAATGGTGAGCACGTTCTGCCGTCCCTTCATCGCGGCCTATTGGGGGTGGAGCGGCTACCTGAAGACGCTCTCGGCCTACCGTCATTACGATATCGTCCGGCAATCGACCGACACCTACATCGCCGATTTTAACCCCTGCCTGATCGTGCTGGGATTGCACGCGATCCTGGCGGGTGGCATTGCCTGGATCTTTGTCTCGCGGACTTTTTTCAGGTCAAAGTAGGACCTGTTCGACGAAGGCGTCGAAGAGAGGGCGGTAAAGCGGATCGCGTTCCGGGTGATATTGCACCCCGAGACAAAACGGATAATCACGTAACCGCGCCTGCTCGATCACGCCGTCCTTCTCGTAACGGGCCTCGACTTCCATGCCCGCGCCCAGTTTGTCGAGCGCCTGATGATGCGAGCTGTTCACGCGGGGAATCCGGATCGTCGCGCCGGGAGCGTAGGTGAGCGTCTGCACGTTATTGAGTTTATCATCGTCGTGATGCGGAATGTCGAGATGGAGCGTGCCGCCGAGAGCCACGTTCAGGACCTGCAATCCGCGGCAGATGGCAAAGACGGGCAGACGCATCTTGAGCGCCGCTTCCAGCACCGGAAATTCCCACGCGTCGCGCACGGGATCGGCATCCTGGATCAGGGTGGGATCGAGAACGGGTTGCCGCAGATAATTCGAAGAGATATCCGAGCCGCCGGTAAGCAAAAGGCCGTCAATTTTCTCCGGCACGTTTTCCGTTCGGGCGTTCCAGGCGCGAATCTCGGGATAGGCAGACAGCGTCCGTGCAAAAGCAGGCTCATCACATTCACGGATCCAGGTGGCAATCGCTTTCACAATTTTTTGGGAGAGATTCTAGACCCGCCGGATGAATCGGCCGAGGGCCGCGCCAACGGTGAGTTGCACGCGTTTCCAGAAAAGCTCCACTTGGGAAAATGGCCTGATGGGCCCTTCCGTGCAACTCCAGAAAGCCTTGTCCACTGTAGCGGGCGCAATGCCGCCGAGCGCTTCTCGAATGTAGCGCCGTCGCCACGGCTTGGCCGCGCCCAGGGCATGCGGTAGCAGCGCCTTGCCCGCGACGAAGCCCATCGTCTGAGGTCCGAGGAAGCTGATCGGGATTTCTGGGCGGGCCTGCACCGTCGCGTTCAGTGCGTCCTGGTCGGTGTTGTGAAAACAATCCGCAAATCCATATTGTCCCTGGAGCTTTCGGCCTCCACCGATGCCGACCACGTCCAGGCCGCCGAGCTCGGTGGCGACATGGGCCATCAGCGTCTGCCAGGTGACGAGAAACTGGCGGTGCTCCCAGAGCAATCCCACGAAACCGCCGTTGGCAAAAGCCGAACCGCGGAAAGTGAGATCAAAACGGAAGGGTTTAAAAAAGCGCCGCCAGCCGACACGCCGGGGATGATTTTCGCTCAGCGGAGAATTCACATCCTCGCACAGCGCTACACCGCAGGTCAGCCATTCCTCGATGTAGGTCCAATTGGTGGTGACCACGATATCGGGATCGCAATAGATCACCGCCTCGGTCTCCGGCCCGGCGATCCTTTCCACCTGGAGAAGAAAGTCGGGTTTGAAGTTCGTGAAGTGGGCCGTGGTTTGCAAGGCTAGGAAAACGATTCGCACTTCCGGGGTGACGGTCATCTCCCACTGATTTTCGCCCTTCACCTTGGCCTTTGCTTCCGCCCAGGGGGGCAGGGGACCCCGAAAGCCCGCGTAAACCGTCCCGTTGAAACCGGCGCGGACGAGCGAATTGACCAGCACCGCCGCACCGAGGTGGTAGTGGTGCTCGAAGAGCGTGCAGAAGGCGATTTTCATGCCGGGGCGCTCCTAAATGATATCGGCGAAGGAGCGCTCCATGCGTCGAAAATACCAGATGCCGAAGAACATGAACGCTGCCGTTGTAGTCACGGAAATGAGAAACGGCAACGGATCAAGGGGTGCGTCGGCACCGAGGATGGCCCAGCGAAATCCGTCGATCACGCCGACCATCGGGTTGAGCGAATAGATGGCCAGCCCCAGTTCTCCAAAGCGATCCCGGATGGCGGAACTGGCATAGCCGACCGGTGTGATGTAGGCGCCGACCTGCATCAGGAATCCGATGACGAAACGGAAATCGCGATATTTGACGATCAACGAAGTGAGGAAAAGTCCCGGCCCCAGCGCGGCGCCAAAAGCCAGCAGCACGAAGAAGGGCAGGAAAAGCAGGTGCCAGGTCGGCCAGACATGGAAGAAGGCCATCATGCCGGCGAGGAGAAAGAATTGAATGCCCAAGTCGGCCAGGGCGGTGACGACGGCTCCGGCCGGGATGATGAGGCGCGGGAAATAGATCTTGGAAATCAGGTTGGTGTTTTGCGTGACGCTCTGCATCGCTCCGCTGAGCGAACCGCTGAAAAAGAGCCAGGGCATCGTCCCGGCAAAGACCATCAGGGCGTAGGGCGCGTTACCCACGGAATTCATGTGCGCCAGCTTTCTAAAAATAAACGTCTGAAGCACGGTGTTCACCAACGGCACCAGCAACGCCCAGATGACGCCGATGGAGGTCTGCTTGTAGCGCACCGTGACGTCGCGCCAGGCCAGGACGTAAAAGAGCTCCCGGTAGCGCCAGAGATCCCGCCAGTATTGTCCTTCGCTGCGACCGGCTTCGATGATCAGTTCGGACATGGCGGGAAGGAGACGGCACGGGGTGCCGCATCCCAGCTTTATACCCCGCTCCCCCGGTGAAACAAGACCGACTTCGAGGCGATCCGCCGCTTCCGCATCGCTTTTTCCCGTTTCCTTGGTATCAGACTAGGATGATTCATCCCGCCCGCCTCCATCTGAACAAGGGAGTGCGCCATCGCATCCTCAGCGGACATCCCTGGGTCTTTGCCAGCGAAGTCGATCGGCTGGAGGGAGCGCCCGAGGACGGCGGGACGGTGGAATTGCGCTCGCCCAAGGGCGAATTGCTGGGCAGCGCGATCTACAATAGCCGCTCGCAAATCGTCGCGCGACGCTACGCGACCAGCCTGGTTGCGCTCGATGAGGCCTTGATCAGCGGCCGTCTCGACGAGGCGCTGGCCTACCGTGGGAAATTCGAGGCGGGCACGGCACGCCGTCTGGTCTGGTCCGAGTCCGATCAGTTGCCCGGCCTGATTGTGGATCGTTACGACGACGTGTTCGTCCTGCAAACCTTGACTCTCGCGATGTCGCGCCGACAGGAAAGCATCGCGGCTTTACTTGGTGCGAAAACCGGTTGCCGCGTCATCCTCGCCCGCAACGACGCCCCGGTGCGCCAGCTTGAAGGCCTGCCCTTGGAGCGGACGGTTCTCCAAGGCGAGTATGCCGCACCCACCCGGGTGCGCATCGCGGGTATCGTTTACGAACTCGATTTGTGGTCCGGACAGAAGACCGGTTTCTATCTCGACCAGGCGGAGAACTACGCCGCTGTGGCCGCCTATGCGAAGGGCCGCCGGATGCTCGATTGCTTCACGAATCAGGGCGCATTTGCGCTTACCGCGATGAAGGCCGGGGCCGTTTCCTGTCGCGCGCTGGATCAATCCGCCGAGGCACTGCGGCATGCCGAGGCGACCGCGCGGGCGGCGCGACTCGAAATCGAATGGGTGCAGGTCAATGTTTTCGATCTCCTCCGCCAGTACGAGCAAAAGCGGGAGACGTTTGATTTCATCGTGCTCGATCCGCCCTCCTTCACGAAGACGAAGGGCAACAAAACTTCCGCCCTGCGCGGGTATCATGAGTTGCATCTGCGCGCATTGCGCCTACTCACTCCCGGTGGAATCCTGGCGACTTTTTCCTGCTCGCATCATGTCACGGTGGAGGATTGGTCGGGACTGCTGGAAAAGGCGGCGGCGGAAACGGGTTTGACGCTACGCTTGCGACAGCGGCTGGGCCAAAGTTCCGATCATCCGGTACTCGTCAATGTGCCGGAAACCGAGTATCTACATGGCTATGTTCTGGAAAAAGTCAGTCCGGCCCAGGCCCGCTAAGCTTGCGGCCATGGCCCGGATCGCGGCCTGCGCTTTTGCGTCTTTGCTTCCGGCTAAGGCTATCATCAACCCGCCCGCGCCGGTGATCGCTATTGCGCCGAAGATCAAGACGGTCGATGCCGATAACCACACGATCGTGCTGAACAAGCCGGGCGTGATCACGCTCGTGATCGGCACCAGCGAGGATTCCCAGGATGCGGCGCGGCGCGCGGGCAAGGCGATGTATCCCTTCCAGGGCTTGCCTGAGTTCCAACTGATCGTCGTGGTCGATCTGCGCGATTCGATTGCAGCCTGGGTGCCTTCGGTCGTCATCGATCATATGCGGGCCAGCCTGAACGAGGAGGCCGTCGAACTGAAACCTTACTATTTGAAAAACGGCAACAAGAACGACCCGCGCCGGAGCTGCCATGTCGTGCCCGATTTCAAGGGGACGATCGTTCCGCTGTTGAACTGGAGCGGGACGCCGGACCAATTGCACGCCGTGCTTTTCGGGGCGAACGGTTACGAGATCAAACGCTGGGAAAACGTCGATAACATGGACAAGCTGCAGGCCGAGGTGCGTTCCGGCATCGTCGCGCTGCAACAGGCCGAGCGAAAGACTCCTGGGTTCAAGCCGCCGGGACGTTAAGGCACCCGCCCACCGCCTCGGAGCGATTCGGGCTCGCGGAGATTATTCGCCGTAGGAAGCTTCGACCCGCTGGGCGACATCGCGATAGCTCATGTCAATTTCGTAGATCTTCTTCCACTGCTCGAGCGCCTTGTCCGTCTGCTTGGTCGCTTCGTAGGCGAGGCCGAGATTGTAGACGATGTCCTTCTTGAGCTCGTCCATCGTCGGCAATTCGCTCTCGGCCATGGCCAATTGCTTCACCGCGAAATCGAGCATGCCCCGTTTCATAAAGCTCATGCCCATGAATTTAAGCGCCAGATACCGGACGCTCGGCTGCTTAAGGGAAAGCTGAAGTTCCTCCGTGGCGCGTTTGTACTGGCCGGCGTTGTAGAGCGCCTCGCCGAAAGCGAAATGGTACTCGCCGTCGTTTGGATGCGCACGGACGCGGGCTTCGGCCTGAAACAATCGCACGTCGCTGATTTCCTTGATCTTTTCTTCGACCGCGGCGGCGTATTGCGCCTGCACTTCCGGATCGGTTTGCTCGGCCTGCGCGGCCTGCAGTTCCTGGAGTTCTTCCTCGCTCTTTTTCAGCTTGAGGTCGCCGATGACTTTTTCCAGGGCGGAGTCGACGCGATTGCCTGCCTCGAAAGCGTGTTCATACCACTGGATCGCCGAGGCGAGATCGTTCTTCTGGGCGAAGAGTTGCGCGATGGCGCGGGAGTGGACCGGATTGGTCGGCTGCTCCTGGTGCTTGGCGAAATTGATCGCGATCTGGGAGTCGATCGCCTCGGTCGATTTCACGACCTTGGACGCCTGCTCCAGTTCGATCGACTCGCTTTTGCTTTTCAGCGCGTTGCGGTAATCGGAACCCGCCGCTTCCCAGCCGCCGCTACGCGATGCATGCGCCGCGCTGGCGTTCTTCAAGCCGCTGAGAGCATCCCCATCGCGCGGATCGATTTCCAAAATGCGCTCGTAGGTTTTCTCCGCCTTCATGGCATCCTTCAATTCCATGTAGGTGCTCGCCAGCGTGTTCAGGATCGCCTTGTCGCCCGGCTTGCCCTCGGCCAGGGTCTCGTAAGCGAAAGCGCGGAATTCCGGAAAACCGAGCTTCGTTCCGGCCTCGGCAACGATCGTGTTGGCCTTGGCCTGGAAAGGATCGAGCGCGAGAACTTCCTCGGCCAATACGAGCTGTTCGTTCGGCTCTTTTTTTCCGACATTGGAAAGTTTCATGGCGGCGCTGCCCACCTTCATGCCGATCATCTGGCGATTGAAGCTGCTCAGCCCCCGATATTTGGTGATCTCCACGGCGCGCAAAAAGCGGCGGCCTTCCAGATAAAGCGGTTCGTCCTTCAAGACGGACTGCATCAGATTGATGGCGTAGTCGTAGTTCTTCGATTGAAAGGCGGCCTTGGCTCGACCGACAATTCCCCGGGGTCCGGCTCCTAAATCACGTTCCAACTTCAAACTCATGATTGCTAAGGTAATCCCTGCGAAGTTTCGGTCAAAACAAATTGCCTGTACGAGACAACTTTTACCCTCGGGCGGTCTCGATTTTTTGGCGAACGGGGAAGAGAGCCGAAATTATTGGGGAGCCGGATTGGCGGCGGGTGCCGGTGTGGAAGTCGAAGACGCTCCCCCTCCGCCCTGCCCGCCGTGACGGCCCCCGCCATTGCCGCGCTGGCCTCGGAGTTGTTCCATCTGCGTGCGCTGGTCCGGCGTCAGCACGGCCATGATTTGCTGGCGACGTTCTTGGCGGTCGGTCACCGTTTGGCGGATTTGCTGGATCTGCGTTTTCTGCGCATCGGTCAAATTGAGTTGAGCGAACATCCTTCCCCCGCCGCCGCCTCCACCGCCCTGGCCGTGTTGATGATGATGACCCTGTCCGCCGTTTTCGCCGCCGCCATTGGTCGGAGCCGATGTGGAATTGTTCGAGGACGCGGGAGTGTTGGAATCGCTCGTGACCAGCGGAGTGGAAGTATTGTTCGCAGCGGAAGAGTTACTGCCGTCAGCATCGGATGAAACGGCGGACGCCGAGTCGGCCGGCGCCGGAGCGGCGGCAAGCGGTTCGGGCTTCTTATGCTCAACGATGGCGAAGACGATTCCTCCGGCGATGAGGAAGGCGAGAGCGGCGCCGATCAGAATGGAGGGCTTCATACCAAAGAAGACACGAAGCGGGGGAAAAGGTTACAGGGAAATCGCGATTCCCAGCGCCCGGCCCGCTCCACGAACGCGCGAGGCCTTCGCCTCAGCCTCGTTAGTAGGTGATCGCGCTAAAGACCGGATACTTCGTCAACTTTTCCCGGCCCTTGAGAAAACCGAGCTCGACCAGGAAGGCCAATTCCACGATCTCGCCGCCGCATTTTTCCACCAAGCGCGCCGCGGCTTCCGCCGTGCCGCCCGTGGCGAGGAGATCATCAATGATCACGACGCGCTGGCGTTTCTCCACCGCATCGACGTGCATTTCCAGGACACCCTGTCCGTATTCGAGTTGGTATTCTTCCTGATGGCTGGTGAAGGGCAGCTTGCCCTTCTTGCGTACGACCGTCAGGCCGATGCCGAGGTAATGGGCCAGCGCGCCTCCAAAAATGAAGCCGCGAGCATCGATGGCGACGATCTTTTCCACGCTCTTGCGCTGGTAACGTTCCGCGAAGATGGTTACCGCCAGCCGGAAGAGCTGGCCGTTGGCGAGAATGGGCGTGATGTCCTTGAAGACGATGCCTTCCTTGGGAAAATCCGGCACGTCACGGATGCTGGCTTTCAGCCGATCCATGGCGCTTTTAAACGATGTACTCATGCGGGCTTTAGTTTGTCCTGTTTATCGAGAGCCCGCTTGATCTTCCGCAAGGCAATGTTTTGTAACTGACGAATGCGCTCGCGTGTGACTTTGAACTTTCGTCCCACTTCTTCAAGCGTCATTTCCTTTTTTCCATCCAGACCGAAGCGCATGGTGATGATTTTCAGCTCCCGTTCATCCAGGACATGCAGCAGGTCCATCACCGCCTTGCGCATATTCTTATCGCTGAGCAGATCGGAGGGCGTGTGGGCCATCTCATCGCCAATCATGTCACCCAGTGAGGCCCCGTCGTCTTCCTGCCCGACGGTGGCGTCGAGCGAGGCGGGACGGATTGCGGCGGTGCGCAGTTGCGCGATCTTGGCCGGCGCGATGTTCAGTTCCTCGCCCAATTCCTCATCGGTCGGTTCGCGGCCGAATTCCTCGGCGAGCTGCATGGCGACGCGGCGCATCCGCGCGATCTTGTCGACGAGGTGGACGGGCAGGCGGATCGTCTTGCTCTGGTTGGCCAGGGCGCGCTTGATCGACTGCTTGATCCACCAAGCGGCGTAGGTGCTGAGTTTGCCGCCCTTCTTTGGGTCGAAGCGCTCCACCGCCTTCATCAAGCCGATGTTGCCTTCGGAAATCAAATCAAGCAGCGGCAGGCCGTAGGAGGAGTAGTCGTGGGCGATCTTCACCACGAGGCGCAGGTTCGCCTTGATCATCTGTTGACGCGCCGCCTGATCGCCGCGTTTGATGCGACGGGCAAGCTTCACCTCTTCCTCGCGCGTGAGAAGCGGAGTTTGTCCGATCTCGCGCAAGTAGATCTTAATGCCTGAATCGCCGTCGTCCGCGTACATAAGGGAAGTTAATACAGACTAGCCAAGAATGAGGGTCGGGTTGATCATTGCAACCTTTATTACGAACCACGACGCGCACTTGGTTGTCACGTCGTGGCCGTTTTCTTAATTCATCGGTACTTAAAGAGGATTGGCCAGCGCCGCCTGCGCCGCCGCCAAACGTGCAATCGGCACGCGGAACGGGGAACAGCTGACGTAGGTCAAACCGATATCGTGGCAGAACTTGACCGAGGCCGGGTCTCCACCGTGCTCGCCGCAGATGCCCAACTTGATGTCGGGGCGCGTCTTGCGGCCGCGTTCGATGGCCAGCTTCATCAGGCCGCCCACGCCATTGATATCGACGGTGGCGAAGGGGTTTTGCTTGATGATCTCGAGATTCTGGTAGGCGGGCAGGAACGAGCCGGAGTCGTCGCGGCTCATGCCGAGCGTCGTCTGGGTCAGATCGTTCGTGCCAAAGCTGAAGAACTCGGCTTCCTTCGCGATTTCATCGGCAACGATGCAGGCGCGGGGAATTTCGATCATGGTGCCGACGAGGTAATTCAGGCGGGCGCCCTTTTCCTTGATGACCTGGGCCGCGACTTCGCGGACGAGGGCCACCTGGAGTTCGAGCTCCTTCTGGAAACCGACGAGCGGGATCATGATCTCAGGTTTGACCTTGATGCCTTCCTTCTGCACCTCGATGGCCGCCTCAAAGATGGCGCGGGCCTGCATGGCTGAGATTTCGGGATAAACGATACCGAGACGGCAACCACGATGGCCGAGCATGGGATTGAATTCGTGCAGGCTGGCGACGCGGCGCGTGACGGTTTCGACCGAGACGCCGAGCTTGTGGGCCAGTTCCTTCTGCTGTTCCGCCGTCTGGGGCAGAAACTCATGGAGGGGCGGATCGAGGAAACGGATGGTGGCGGGCAGGCCGTTGAGCGAGCGGAAGATGCCGGTAAAGTCCTTCTTCTGGTAAGGCAGAAGCTTGGCCACGGCAGTTTCGCGGGCTTCCTTCGTCTCGGCCAGGATCATTTCGCGGACGGCGTCGATGCGGTCCCCTTCGAAGAACATATGTTCCGTGCGGCAGAGACCCACGCCCTGTGCGCCGAACGCAACCGCGTTGGCGACCTGGTCGGGTTGGTCCGCGTTGGTGCGGATCTGCAGCTTGCGGAGCTTGTCGGCCCAGCTCATCAACTGGGCAAAGTTGACGTACGTGGCGCTTTCCTTGGCGTCGAGGGTCTTCTCGACCAGGACCTGGACGATTTCCGAAGGCGCGGTTTTCACCTCGCCGGCGAAGACTTCGCCGCTCGTGCCATCGATGGAAAGGAAGTCGCCCTTGTGGAAGACGCGGCCGTCAACGGTCAGGGTGTCCTTGTGATAATCGATGTGCAACGCGCTCGCGCCGCAAACGCAGACCTTGCCCATCTGGCGCGCAACCAGCGCGGCGTGGGAGCTGACACCGCCACGCGCGGTGAGGATGCCTTCCGCCGCGAGCATGCCGCGGATGTCTTCCGGCGAGGTTTCCTCGCGGACGAGCAGGACGGCGCCCTTGGTGGCTTCGGCTTCGGCCTCGTTGGCGTTAAAATAAATCCGACCCGTGGCCGCGCCGGGGCCGGCGGGCAGACCGGACGCGATTTTCTCCGCGTGCTTGATTGCCTTGCGGTCGAAGATCGGGGTGAGGAGTTGGCTGAGCTGATCGGCGGGGACGCGGGCGACCGCTTCCTGCCAGGTGATCAGCTTTTCGCGCACCATCTCCACCGCGATGCGAACGGCGGCGACGCCGGTCCGTTTGCCATTGCGGGTCTGGAGCATGAAGAGCTTGCCATTTTCCACCGTGAATTCGAAATCCTGCATCTCGCGGAAATGCTTTTCCAGCGCGGCGCGGACATCTTCCAGCTCGCGGTAGGCCTTGGGCATTTTCTCCTGCAAGGTCGCGACGGGATCGGGCGTGCGGACGCCGGCGACGACATCTTCGCCCTGGGCGTTGATGAGGTATTCGCCGTAGAACACTTTTTCGCCGGTGGCGGGATCGCGGGTGAAGGCGACGCCGGAGGAACTTTCGTTGCCGGTATTGCCGAAGACCATCGCCTGCACGTTGACGGCGGTGCCCCACTCGTTCGGGATATTGTATTTCTGGCGGTAAACGATGGCGCGCTCGTTGTTCCAGGAGCCGAAGACGGCTCCGATGGCGCCGCGCAATTGATCATGCGGATCGGTCGGGAAGTCCTTGCCGGTGCGGTCGCGGACGAGCTTCTTGAAGCGCTCGACCAGTTCCTTCAGGCTCGAGGCGTCGAGTTCCGTGTCGGAGACGTCCTTGCGGCCCGGGAAGATTTCGCTCTTGAGGGCGTCGATCACGACCTCGAACGGCTCGTGATGTTCGTCGGCCCGTTTTTGCACGCCCATGACGACGTCGCCGTACATCTGGATGAAGCGGCGGTAACAATCGAAGGCGAAACGCTCATTGGCGCTGGTCGCGATGAGGCCCTGCACCGTGTCATCGTTCAGACCAAGATTAAGAATCGTGTCCATCATGCCGGGCATGGAATCGCGCGATCCGGAGCGGACGGCGAAGAGGAGCGGGTTGGTCACGCTGCCGAAGCCCTTGCCCAGGCTCTTCTCGATGCGCTTGATCGAATCATTGATCTGCGCGTCGATTTCGCGGGGGAGCGTCTTGCCGTGCTGATTGAACCAGGTGCAGACTTCCGTCGTGATGGTGAAGCCGGGAGGCACCGGCAGGCCGATGCGGGTCATTTCCGCGAGATTCGCCCCTTTTCCGCCGAGCAATTCCTTCATCTTGCCATCGCCATCGCTGCGTCCATCACCGAAAAAGTAGACGAGCTTTCCCTTTTTCGCCTTGGCGGCCGCATGTCCATTGCGTTCCGGCGCGATTTTCGTGGCTGCCTTCTTGGCGGATTTAGGGGCGGTGGCGCGGGCCTTCGCCTTCTTGGGTTTCACGAGGGAAATACGTTCTTTTTTCTTCAACTTTTTCTTGGATTTTTTGGACATAACAAAAGGGAAATGTTTTGCGGGTGGAAGGTTGAGGCTATCAGCCGAGCAAAGTGAGTCAAGCGCGGTACGATGACGACCGTGAAATCTTGTCCGTCCCTTTGGAATTTTCGCGAAGGGAAGACGGTGATCCCCGTGGAGTTGGGGAAGCGACAGGGACCTATTGGCTCAACCCTAAAATATCGTCCGCCATCGACGAATCGAGAGGATTGCGGTTGCTGGTATCGATCAGGGCGCCCGAGCCAGGTTTGGGCAGCGCCGACGTTTCCAGACCCGCCTTTGGCACGTAGCCGACCGGGTCGAGCATGAGGCCGAGTTCATCGGCTTTCAGCTTCGCCTCGGTTCGCATTTGCGCGAGTTCCTCGCCGACCCGGTATTCGGGCAGGTGGCAATGTTTCCGCAGCGCCACCCAGTCCATGTGAAAGGCGTCGGAAAGTCCGTTCATGAGCAGCGCGATGGCTTCCTCATGCGCAACCGGGTCCGGGCTGGGATAGACCGCGGCGACGATGCGCTCGGCGGTGATTTCCTCGGCGGGCCAGAGCTTGACCACGCCATGGTCTGTGTTGAAATTCCGGCACAGTTCCCGCAGCGTGAGGGTTGCCTCGGTGCGAAAGCGGATGGGGATGCCCACCAGGTTCCAGCGGTCGATGGCCCCTACGGCCTGGAGTTGGCCGCTCATGATCTCCTGCAGGATTCGCGGGGTCAGCTTTCCGGCAAAGGGCGCGAGCTCCAGTTCAGGCTGGGCGGAAGCGAAATTGGCGTAGCTGTTGAAAGCGAGCTCGCCGGTGACGATCAGGACGATGCCCTGAAGCTTGAACAGGGTCGAGATCAGCCCGGCGAGATCCAGGGCCCGCTCGGTGGGGTCTTCCACGGCCATCAAAGTTTGCAACGCTTCTTCGATTTTACCCATGCGCGAGGGTAGGTGGGGAGGGGCCTTTTTACAATCCGATAAAGGGTCCAGCGTGAGAAACTCGCCATGGAACCGGGTTTCGCTATCTTGCCGCATGCCCGGACGTTTTGAGCTTGATCCCGCCTGGAGACCGCCCGCCTCATCGCGGGAGACGATCGTCTTCGTCCACGGAGCGGTGGTGAACGGCATGGAGATGGCACTGCTCCGGCGCCGGCTCAAGGGGCTCGGCTATCAAACGCGCCAGTTTCGTTATCACTCGATGTTGCGCGGGTTGGAGGAGAATGTGGGCCGCCTGCGCGAATTCATCCGGCAGTCGGAGGGCGACGTGATTCATGTCGTGGCCCACAGCATGGGAGGCGTGCTGACTCGTCACGTTTTCGAGAGCGATCCCGATCCGCGGCCCGGACGGATTGTCGCCATCGGTTCGCCTTTTCTCGATTGTTGGATCGGTCGGCGCATTATCCGCTTCCATGCCCGCGGCGTCACCTTGATCGGGCGAACCGTGCGCGACCACCTGGCGCAATCCCGCGATCCCGTCTGGCGCGGTGGCCGCCCGCTTGGTGTCGTGGCGGGAACTTATCCTTTCGGGCTCGGAAATCTTTTCCCCGATTTGCCTCAGCCCAGCGACGGCACGGTGTTGGTGGAGGAAACGCGGCTTCAGGGTATCGCTGGACACGTCACCTACCGCATCAACCACTTTGGTCTGCTCGGTTCACGGCGTTGCTGTGCCCAGATCGCCTGCTTTCTGGCCACGGGGCGATTTATTTCCGAGTGAGGTTGGAAGGACGTCCAGTCGCTTTAAAGTCTGTCATCCTGAGCTTGTCGAAGGATCAGTTCAGTTGTCTTTGCCGAGGCAAAACTGATCCTTCGACAAGCTCAGGATGACGGAGAAAAAGAGCGACGATCTAATTAAAAAACGCTCTAGGCCTCGACGTCGATCTCGTCCTTCTCCACCAGGAAGGCCAGGTTGCCGACCATGAGCTTGTCGCCCACGTTGACGTAACCCTCGGTGAGCGGAATCCCGTTCACCTTCGTGCCATTCGTCGTGCCGAGGTCCTTGACGTGCAGTCCCCGGTCGGTGATTTGCAGGAGGCAGTGCTGGCGGGAAATCGAACCATTCTCGATCGTGAAATCACAGGCCGGGTTGCGTCCGATGAGGCTGCTAAGCCGGGTGATTTTCAGCCGCTTTTGCGGTCCATCACCGGCCGAAGCCAGGGAGAGGGGGAACTTCCGCAACAGCGCTTCCTCCCGGCTGACCCGCCCTTCGGGCGTGGTCGAGTTGATATTCTTTGTGGCCGTGAGCGCGGGCACTTCCGTGGCGGCTGTTGGACCGCTCGAAGTTTTTGGCTCGATGCGGCCCGTGGTCGCCGCCTTGGAGGGGATGGTGATGAAAATGGGCGCGGGCTCGACTCCCGCCGATTTGGGCGGGAGGGGCGCTCCCTTGGCGAAGACTTTGCCCGTGCTCCGAAGTTCCGCAGGAGATTCGTCGAGAACGGGCTTGGGCGGAATCGAGGATGTTTCCGATCCGACGAGTTTGCCGCCGATCTCCAGCTTGGGCGCGGCCTTGACCTTGATCAGGAAGTCCTCGAACTCGATTTCAATCGGTTTCGTGAGGGAAACGAGCGGGCAGTCCTGTTGCCAGACAAAGCGGGCTTCCTTCCACTCCATGATCTGCTTCACCACTTCCTCGCCTTCGACGAGACCCTTGGCCGCTCCGATGATCTTGCCTTCCTTGAAGAAGATGTTGGCCGATTCCTTGGGCGTGAAGGCGTGGAGCGCGCCCGTGCTCGATTTCTCGCTGAGCCGCTGGAGTAATTCTTGGGCCGTGAAAAGTTGCAGGAGAGAAGAGTCCATGAGATGGCTTGCCGGTTGTGAAGAGCCTAAATCGTTCACGACGTTACCATCAAATCGGCAAGTTACCAGTACCGTCTGTTGATCTCGGTTAAAGCGGAGAGCCGATTTTCCGATAGCAAAAGAAGGGCCAGCGGCATGGGGGCTGCTCGAGGAGAAAAGTCAGTCACGCCCCATCTTTTGATCCGGTCGGACGAGGGGAAGCGACGGGTCATAAGATCGCCATCAACCCACCATGAAAATATACCGCCATGTCTACTGATACACTGCTGGAAGCCGCTCCCATGACCGCCGTCTCCGACGAAAAAACGGAAGAAATCCAAAACGATTTCGCGCCCCCTTCGCCCCGCCCGACCGGCGACGTGGAACAAACCAAGGCCGAAAAGAAGGCGGAAAAGAAGCGTTTGAAAAAGGAGTTGAAGAAACGGAAGGGCGCGACCAAGGCGATGGCGGGAACGTTTCCCATGGTCGAGCTGATCGACGAGCAGGTGCGGACCAGTATTCCGGAAGAACTCGTGACCCGGGTGAAGGGAGCCAAGAGCAAGAAGGAGATCATCAGCAGCACCTATCCCTATCCGAAGACGATGAAGAAGGAGGATTACCTTGAGGAGATCGAGCTGCTTCAGATCGAGTTGGTGAAGATGCAGGCCTGGGTGAAGGAAAGCGGGGAGCGCATCGTCCTCCTTTTCGAGGGTCGCGACGCCGCGGGCAAGGGCGGTACCATCCAGCGATTCACCGAGAACCTGAACCCGCGCGGCGCGAAAGTCGTCGCCCTCGCCAAGCCCTCGGACACCGAGCGCGGGCAATGGTACTTCCAGCGCTACATCGAGAAGCTGCCGACCAAGGGCGAGATCGTCTTCTTCGATCGCTCCTGGTACAATCGCGCTGGCGTCGAGCACGTCATGGGCTTCTGCTCGCCGCACGAATATCTGGAATTCATGCGCCAGGCGCCCGAGTTTGAGCGGATGATGGTGCGAAGCGGTATCCGGCTCTTTAAATTTTGGTTCTCCGTCGGTCGTGAGGAGCAGTTACGCCGGTTCCTGGGACGCGCGCAGGACCCTCTCAAGCAGTGGAAATTGAGTCCCATGGACGTCGAGTCGCTCGGCCGTTGGGAGGCTTACACGAAGGCGAAGGAAGCCATGCTTTTCTACACCGACACGGCTGATGCTCCCTGGACCATTGTCCGTTCCGATGACAAGAACCGCGCCCGGCTCAACGCGATGAAGCATGTCCTTCACTCCATTCCCTATGCCGGGAAGGATGCCGACACCGTGACCGCCCCGGATCCGCTGGTTCTCGGCTCCGCCAAGGCCATCTACGAGCACGGAGAAGCGAAGCACTCAGCGGCGCATCATTGAGCGGAGCGTCGGCCGCCCATGGTTCAACAGGACCCTCTTTCATGTTGCGTTAACAAGAAAGAGGGTTAATCTAAACTTCTCGAAGGCGAGCCGGGAAAGAAAAGTGGTTGCCTTCCCAAAATTTATTTTGACATCCTCGCCAGATACGGCATGCTCAAGCAAGATCAAGGCCACACCTGAATTTAGGACGCAAGTTTTAGATTCGGGGGTGGACTTTTTGCCTTTATTCGCAGGGAGGGGACAGGATAAGGATCGGGAACAGTCGGCTTCACGGCCACTTGCTCGGTAGATGGTCAAGTGCCCATGTAGCTCAGTCGGTAGAGCACATCCTTGGTAAGGATGAGGTCACCGGTTCAAACCCGGTCATGGGCTTGCCCCACTGGCGAAGAGGTAGAGAGAGATTGGTCGGAGAAGAACGAATTTAACAAACGAAGGGCTGCCCTGGCGGTGCGCGAGCATGCGGGGGACGGCCGAAATAAGATACGAACCCTCAGGAGTAAAGACACATGGCTAAGGAAGCATTCAATCGCAGTAAACCGCACGTGAATATCGGCACGATCGGCCACGTCGATCACGGCAAGACCACGCTCACTGCGGCTATCACCAATTATCTGGCCAAAAAAGGTCTGGCGACCGCGAAGAACTACGCGGAAATCGACAACTCCCCCGAGGAAAAAGAGCGCGGCATCACGATCAACACCACGCACGTCGAGTACCAGACCGAGAAGCGCCACTACGCGCATGTCGACTGTCCCGGACACGCCGATTACATCAAGAACATGATTACCGGCGCGGCCCAGATGGACGGCGCCATTCTCGTCGTTAGCGCGGCGGACGGCCCCATGCCTCAGACCCGTGAGCACATCCTGCTCGCCCGTCAGGTCGGCGTTCCTGCCCTCGTTGTCTTCCTGAACAAGGTCGATATGGTTGATGACAAGGAACTCCTTGAGCTCGTCGAGCTCGAAGTTCGCGAACTCCTCACCCAGTACGAATTCCCCGGCGACAAGATCCCCATCGTCAAGGGCTCGGCCCTCAAGGCGCTCGAAGGCGACCCTGAATACGAGAAGGAAATTCTCAATCTCATGAACGCGGTGGATGAATACATCCCGCTGCCGGAACGTCCGAAGGATCTGCCCTTCCTCATGCCGGTTGAAGACGTGTTCAACATTGAAGGTCGCGGCACTGTCGCCACCGGCCGTGTCGAACGTGGCGTCCTCAAGAAGATGGAAGAAGTCGAAATCGTTGGCCTCAAGGAAACGACCAAGACCACCGTCACCGACATCGAAATGTTCAAGAAGTTGCTCGACACCGCCGAAGCCGGCGAAAACGTCGGTATTCTTCTCCGTGGTATCAAGAAGGACGACGTCGAACGCGGCCAAGTTCTCGCCAAGCCCGGCTCGATCAAGCCCCACACGAAGTTCAAGGGCCAGGTCTACGTCCTGAGCAAGGAAGAAGGCGGTCGTCATACGCCGTTCTTCAACAACTATCGTCCCCAGTTCTTCTTCCGCACGACCGACGTGACGGGCAGCGTCAAGCTGAAGGAAGGCGTGGAGATGGTCATGCCCGGAGACAACGTTGAGATCGAAGTTGAATTGATTTCCCCGATCGCGATGGAAAAGCAGATCCGTTTCGCCATCCGCGAGGGCGGCAAGACGGTTGGCGCCGGTCGTGTTTCTGAAATTATCGCGTAATCTGTAGAACGAATCGCGCTAAACCGTCGGGTCTCGGAGGGCTATTTCAAGCCTCCGCAGGCGCGGCGGTTTCGGCGTCAAAATAAGACTAAACAACATTTTCATTTCCCGCCAGTTAGGGCAGTAGCTCAATTGGTAGAGTAGCGGTCTCCAAAACCGTTGGTTGTGGGTTCGAGTCCCTCCTGCCCTGGGTAAAGTAAATTTTAGATCAATCGAGTCACCTTCACATGAGTTCCGGCACCTATTTCCTCATCTTCGCGGCGATCATCCTCGCCTACGTGCTGCTGCGCTATCGCGTCAGTCTGCTCAAGTTCGTGGCCGAAGTGAAGGTGGAGCTCGATAAATGCAGCTGGCCCTGGGACCCGAACCAGACCGGCCTGAAAAAGTACAAGGAATTGTTCGAGTCGACCGCGGTGGTGATCATTTCCGTGATCCTGCTTGCCGGATTCGTCACCACGTCCGATCTCGTCCTGGCCCATGTGGTCGGGGCGCTGACCGGCAGCGCGGTTGCCAAATAAATTTATGTCCGAAGTTACCGAAATCACCAGCACGACTGAAGATTCCGCCAAGGAGCTGCCGCCCCAATGGTATGCCCTCCACGTCCTTTCCGGTCAGGAAAAGAAAGTGAAGGACAGCCTGGAGCGCCGCGCCAAGACGGAAGAAATGGGCGATCTCATTCGCGAGGTGGTCATTCCCACCGAGCGCGTCTCGGAGGTCAAGCGCGGCAAGAAGATCGAGTCCGAGCGGAAGCTGCATCCCGGCTACGTCTACGTGAACATGTTCCTGCGCGACGAGGAAAAGAAGCTGGTCGAGCGCACTTGGTATTTCGTCCGTGAAACCAACGGCGTCATCGGCTTTGCCGACGGCGATAATCCCCAGCCCATTCGCGCCGACGAGGTCAACGTCATGCTCGGCCAGATGCGCGAGAGGGAAGAGAAAGTCCTGCCCAAGATCGCCTTCAACCTCGGCGATAAGGTCAAGGTCGGCGACGGGCCCTTCCAGAATCAGGAAGGTCTCATCGAAGGCGTCGATATGGATCGAGGCAAGCTCAAGGTTTCCGTCAACATGTTCGGCCGCTCCACCAGCCTCGAACTCGAGTACTGGCAGGTCGACAAAACTTAATTTTGGTCCGTTAACTCCGTCAAAAACTTTTAAATATTATGGCAAAAGAAGTCACAGGCATCATTCGGTTGCAGATTCCCGCCGGGCAGGCGAACCCCGCCCCGCCGGTAGGTCCCGCGCTCGGTCAACAGGGCGTGAACATCATGGCCTTCTGCAAGGAGTTCAACGCGGCCACCCAGAAGCAGACCGGCGACATCCTGCCCGTGGTCATCACCGTTTACAAGGACAAGACCTTCTCGTTCATCACCAAGTCGCCCCCGGCGGCCGTGTTGCTCAAGAAAGCCGCCAACATCGCCAGTGGATCCAAGGAACCGAATCGGACCAAGGTCGGCAAGGTGACCAAGAAGCAGGTAATGGACATCGTCAAGATCAAGCGCAAGGACCTGAACGCCAAGAGCGACGAAGCGGCTTTCCGCGTCATCGCCGGAACGGCGCGCCAGGCCGGCATTGAGATCGTCGATTAATTTCAGCACAGATTTTCGCAGTCAAACCCGGTGGGAGAGTCCCCGGACTCGCTAGCACCACATAGAAAGAAAAACATGGCCCAGAAACGCAGCAAACGATACGAAGCAGCCGCCAAATTGGTGGATAAAAACAAGGTCTACTCCTGGAGTGAGGCCGTGAAACTGCTTAAAACCGTCCCCGCCACCAAAGGCGATCAGACCATCGATCTCGCCTTTAAACTCGGCGTTGATCCCAAGCAGAGCGACCAGATGGTGCGCGGCACCGTCGCGCTCCCCATGGGCTCGGGCAAGAACGTCCGCGTTCTCGTCTTCGCCAAGGGCGCTGCCGCTGAAGCCGCGAAGGCCGCCGGCGCGGAATTCGTTGGGTTTGAGGATTTGATCAAGCGCGTCACGGAAGGCTTCCAGGATTTCGACGTCGCCGTCGCCACGCCGGAAGCCATGGGCGAAGTCCGCAAGCTGGGCCGCGTGCTCGGGCCGCGCGGTCTGATGCCGAATCCGAAGACCGGTACGGTCACGGACGACACCGCCAAGGCGGTCAAGGAATGCAAGGCCGGTCGCGTCGAGTTCAAGATCGACAAGGCCGCGAATCTGCATGTCCCCTGCGGCAAGTTCTCCTTCCCGGCGGAATCCATCGAGGCCAATGGCCGCGCTGTGATCGAAGCGATCATCCGCGCCCGCCCCGCTACCGCGAAGGGCCGGTTCATCGAGTCGTGTACGCTCTCGTCCACGTTCTCCCCCGGCATCCAGATCGACCTCGGGCCGTTCCTCAGCGCCTAAACTTTTAAAGACAGACTCCCATGAGACCAGAAAAGAATTTAATCATCAACGAGATCAAGTCGCGCGTCGACAAGACGCCCTACGTTCTCCTCACCGACTATACCGGCATGCAGGTGCCGCAGTTCAACGAACTGCGCAACCGGCTGAGCGGTGCGAACGCGGAACTGCGTGTCGTCAAGAACACGCTTCTGCGCCGCGCGCTTAAGGATTCCAACCTGCCTGACCTCGAGTCATACCTGCACGGCCAGTCAGCCGTGGTCATGGGTGAGGCCGATATCAGCGCCGCCGCGAAGATCCTGAAGAATTTCACCGCCGAATTCCAGAAGCCGAAGCTCAAGATCGGTATTCTCGACAAGGCCGTGCTCGAAGTGTCCGAGATCATGGCGCTGGCCGACCTCCCCTCGAAGGACGTCCTCCAGGCCAAGCTCCTCGGCCTGCTTCTGGCTCCCGCCTCCACGCTCGTCCGCCTCATCAACACCCCCGCCTCGCAAGTGGCGCAAGTGCTCAAGGCCTACAGCGACAAGGGCGAACCGATCAACCCCGAGAAACCGGTCGCGGCAGCCGCGGAACCGGCTCAGGCCGAAGCCGCCGCTCCGGAAGCAGCGAAGACCGAAGCCGCACCGGCCGAAGTGCCTGCAACTCCGGCGGCAGAGTCCGCTCCGGCGGGCGAAGCAGCGTCAGCTTAATCAAAAATGAATGTGGTCGCGCTTCGGCGTGGCCGTTAAGGGCAAATAAAAAACGAGAGGTCCAGTTAGCTTCGAAGCCCTTCGAAGTTAATTATCACGCGGGTGCGGGGCACTAATTGGACACAGTAAAAACAAAGACTATATTATGGCAAACTTAGACACATTGGTTAACGACATCAGCAGCTTGACCCTTCTGGAAACCTCCGAGCTCGTAAAGCTCCTCGAGACCAAGCTCGGCGTAAGCGCGGCGGCTCCGGTCGCGGCAGCAGCCCCGGCGGCTGGCGGCGCGGCGGCTCCGGCGGCGGAAGCGAAGACGGCTTTTGACGTCATCCTCAAGGAAGTGGGCGCGAACAAGATCGGCGTCATCAAGGAAGTCCGGGCGGCGGTCGCCGGCCTCGGCTTGGCGGAAGCCAAGGCTCTGGTTGAAGGTGCCCCGAAGACTGTCCGCGAAGGCGTGACCAAGGAAGAAGCCGAAGAGATCAAGAAGAAGCTTGAAGCGGCTGGCGCCAAGGTCGAAGTCAAGTAAGCGCTGACAGATTTAGAAGGTGTTGCCCGTCGCGGTCCGGCGGCGGGCAATCCACCTGACAGACAGGGATAGTTCCGGGCCTCACATTTTCATCAGTAAGGAAAGGCAGATACCCCATGGCAACGACTACAAGCGAGCAGATTAAGTTTCACAAGACCGACGACCCTCTCGCCCAAGCTCGCTCCTCCGGGCAGCGCATCAATTTCGGTCGACTCGAGGAAGCCATCGAGACGCCCAATCTGATCGAAGTCCAGCTCAACTCCTACAAGGATTTCCTTCAGAAGGAAATTCCCCAGGCCAAGCGCAAGAACGAAGGCCTGCAGGCCGTTTTCTCTGAAGTCTTCCCGATCGAGAGCTATGACGAAAAGATCAAGCTCGAGTTCGGCGATTACGAGATCGGCGAACCCAAGCTCAGCCCGCTGGAATGCCAGCGCGAGAGCCAGACTTTTGCCGCTCCCCTTTACGTCACCTTCCGCCTGCGCGAAGACAAGAACGTCAAGGAAGAGCGCGTGTACATGGGCGAACTTCCGCTCATGGCCCCCCAGGGCACCTTCATCATCAACGGCGCGGAACGCGTCGTCGTCAGCCAGCTGCACCGCTCGCCCGGTATTTGCTTCGAGTCGAGCCTGCATGCCAATGGCAAGGTCCTCTACAGTTACCGGATCATTCCTGATCGCGGTTCCTGGCTCGAGGTCATGTACGACACCAGCGATTTGCTCTACGTCCATCTGGATCGTCGGAAGCGCCGCCGGAAGTTCCTCGTCACCACGTTCCTTCGCGCCCTGGGTTATTCCACGGACGAGGAAATCATCAAGCTTTTCTACAGCATCGGCGACCTCAAGCTGAAGCCCGATCTCGATGACGAAGCCATCGGCACGAAAGTGCTCATCGCCGAAATCCGCGATACCGCCAATGCGGATGTCGTGGTCGCGCGCGCCTTTGAGCCGTTGACCCAGGCGGTCATCCGCCAGCTGCTCGATCTCCAGATCAAGACGGTCAAGGTCATCGACATCAAGGACGACGACACGATCATCAAGTGTCTCAAGAAAGATCCCACGCACGACACCGAAGAGGCCCTCAAGGACATCTATCGACGCCTGCGTCCCGGAGATCCGCCAACCGTTACGAACGCCAAGGCCCTCCTGAAGCGTCTCTTCTTCGATCCGAAACGTTACGACATCGGTCGCGTCGGTCGTTACAAGATCAACCAGAAGCTCTCCATCGACGTCGATCTCGAGACCCGCGTGATCACCAACGAAGACATCGTTGGCGCCACGCAGTACGTCATCAATCTGCGTCGCGGCGAAGGCTCCACGGACGATATCGATCACCTCGGCAGCCGCCGCGTGCGTACGGTGGGCGAACTTCTCGCCAACCAGTGCCGCACCGGTCTCTCCCGCACGGAACGTTTGGTCAAGGAGCGCATGACGCTGTTTGACGTGAACACCGAAGGCATGACGCCGCAGAAGCTGATCAACCCGAAGGCGCTCAGCGCAGTCATCCGCGACTTCTTCGGCCGCAGCCAGCTTTCGCAGTTCATGGATCAGACCAACCCGCTCGCCGAATTGACGCACAAGCGCCGTCTCTCGGCCCTTGGGCCAGGCGGTCTCTCCCGCGATCGCGCCGGCTTCGAAGTCCGCGACGTTCATCCTTCCCACTACGGCCGCATCTGCCCGATTGAGACGCCCGAAGGCCCGAACATCGGCCTGATCTCGTCGATGTCGTGTTTCTCGCGCATCAACGAGTTCGGCTTCATCGAGACGCCTTACCGCAAGGTCGATCACGGCAAGGTCACCGACAAGGTCGATTACCTCACCGCCGATCAGGAAGAGAACTACGTCGTCGCCCAGGCGAGCGCGCCTTACGACAGCCATGGCAAATTCACCGAGCCCAAGATCTCGGTCCGCTACAAGGGCGACTTCCTCGAAGTCGAACCGGAGCGCGTCAGCTACATGGACGTCTCGCTCAAGCAGCTCGTCTCCGTGGCCGCCAGCCTGATCCCGTTCCTCGAGCACGATGATGCGAATCGCGCGCTCATGGGTTCGAACATGCAACGCCAGGGCGTGCCGCTGATCAAGACGGAAGCCCCGTTGGTCGGTACCGGAATGGAAGGCAAAGTTGCCCGTGATTCCCGCGCCGTCATCGTCGCGGAAGGTCCCGGCAAGGTCGCCTCCGTCACGGGTAACTTCATCATCGTCACCGCCGACGGCGAAATGCCCGAAGGCAAGAAGAAGCTGAAGCACGATCCCGAAGAGGGCACCTACATTTACGAGCTCCGCAAGTACATGCGTTCCAACGCCGGTACCTGCATGAACCAAAAGCCTCTGGTCAAGAAGGGCCAGAAGATCGCCAAGGGCCAGGTCATTTGCGACGGTCCCTGCACCGATCATGGCGAACTCGCCCTCGGCCGCAACGTGCTCGTCGCGTTCATGCCGTGGAACGGTTATAACTTCGAGGATGCGATCCTGATTTCCGAGAAGATCGTGAAGGAAGACATCTACACCTCCATTCACATCGAGGAATTCGAGATCAGCGCCCGCGACACCAAGCTCGGGCCGGAAGAAATCACGCGGGACATCCCGAATGTCGGCGATGAAGCCCTGCGCAATCTCGGCCCCGACGGCGTGGTCCGCATCGGCGCGGAAGTGAAGCCCGGCGACATCCTTGTCGGTAAGATCACTCCCAAGAGCGAGACCGAACTGGCCCCCGAAGAACGCCTTCTGCGCGCCATCTTCGGCGAAAAGGCGGCGGACGTGAAGGATTCATCCCTCACTGTTCCCTCCGGCACCTACGGCATCGTCATGGACGTCAAAGTTACCTCGGGCAATGCCAAGGCCGCGCGCCTGAAGCTCACCCCGACGGAAGCCAAACGCCAGTCGAAGGCCATCCAGGACAAGTTCGCCGAGCGTGAAGTCGCGCTGACGGAAGAACTGACCCAGGCGCTCTCGAACATTCTCCTCAACGAGAAGATTCCGCTCGACGTGGTCAATGCCGAGACCGGTGAAATCATCATCCCGGCCAACCGCAAGATCACCAAGACGCTCCTGCGCAAGCTCGCCTCGGTTTACGATCATATCGAAATCGATCCCAGCCCGATCCGCATCAAGATCCGCGAAATCATCAGCTCGTTCGAAAGCAAATTCGAGCAGCTGAAGAACGAGCGCGAAGTGGAAATGGACCGCGTGGAAAGCGGCGACGATATCGACCCCGGCATCGTCAAGCAGGTCAAAGTCTTCGTTGCCTCGAAGCGCAAGCTCTCGGTCGGTGACAAGATGGCCGGACGCCATGGTAACAAGGGCGTTGTGGCTAAGATCGTGCCGGAAGAAGACATGCCGTTCCTGCCGGACGGTACACCGGTGGAAATCGTGCTCAACCCGCTCGGCGTGCCTTCGCGCATGAACGTCGGGCAGGTGCTCGAAACCCACTTGGGTATCGCCGCGAAGGCCCTCGGATTCAAGGTGGCGACACCGGTTTTCGACGGCATCAAGGAAAGCCAGATCCGCGGTTACCTGAAGGAAGCCAAGCTCGACGAAGACGGCAAGAGCTACCTGTACGACGGACGCACCGGTGATCGTTTCGATCAGCGCGTGGTCGTCGGCCAGATCTACATGCTCAAGCTGGGTCACCTCGTCGCGGACAAGATTCATGCCCGCGCCGTTGGACCTTACTCACTCGTCACCCAGCAGCCGCTGGGCGGCAAGGCGCAGTACGGTGGCCAGCGCTTCGGCGAAATGGAAGTGTGGGCCATGGAGGCGTACGGCGCCGCCTACACGCTCCAGGAACTGCTCACGGTCAAGTCGGACGACGTCCCCGGACGCACCCGCATCTACGAGTCGATCGTCAAAGGCGACAACTCGCTGGAAGCCGGCACGCCCGAATCGTTCAACGTGCTCATCAAGGAAATGCAGAGCCTCGGCCTCGACGTCAAAGTCGGCGCCCGCACGGCCCAGCATCCCGAGGTGGAGCCCGAGAACGCCCGGGGCAAGGACGTCCTTCACGACGCCGCTGCTTAAGATATTAAAGATACACTGCTCAACTCATCCCCTCATACTATGATTGCAACAAAAGAGTCAGCCCGCGAAATTCTCGGCCTCGGTAGCACGGTCGGTTTCGATCAGGTCGGCATTACCGTCGCTTCCCCGGACATCATTCGTTCGTGGAGCAAAGGCGAGGTCAAGAATCCCGAAACGATCAACTATCGTACCTTCAAGCCTGAAAAGGGCGGACTCTTCTGCGAACGCATTTTCGGTCCGACCAAGGACTGGGAGTGCGCGTGCGGAAAGTACAAACGCATCAAGTACAAGGGCGTCATCTGTGATCGTTGCGGCGTGGAAGTCACGCTTGCCCGCGTGCGCCGCGAGCGCATGGGGCATATCGAACTGGCCGTCCCGGTCTCGCACATCTGGTTCTTCAAGTGCATGCCGAGCCGTCTCGGTTTGATCATGGACATGACCGCCCGCCAGCTCGAGCGCGTCATCTATTATGAGGATTACCTGGTGGTCGATCCGGGCAAGGCCCCCTTGCTCCCTCGCCAGCTCCTGAGCGAGACCGAATATCGCGAAGCGCAGGAACAGTATGGCGATACCTTCACGGCCAAGATGGGCGCGGAAGCGATCCGTCTCGTGCTCTCGGGCATCGATCTCGGCAACACCGCCAAGGAACTGACCGAGGCCCTCGGCAACACGAAGAGCAAGCAGACCCGCAAGAAGGTCGCCAAGCGCCTGAAGCTCGTTCAGGGATTCATCTCCTCGAAGACCCGTCCGGAATGGATGATCCTCGAAGTGCTGCCGGTGATCCCGCCCGATCTGCGTCCGCTCGTGCCGCTCGAAGGCGGCCGCTTCGCCACGTCCGATCTGAACGATCTCTATCGTCGCGTGATCAACCGCAATAACCGTCTGCGCAATCTTCTCCAGCTGAAGACGCCCGACGTCATTATCCGCAACGAAAAGCGGATGCTCCAGGAAGCCGTCGACGCGCTCTACGACAACGGTCGCCATGGCCGCGCCGTCACCGGTGCCGGCAATCGTCCGCTCAAGTCGCTTTCCGACATGCTCAAGGGCAAGAGCGGACGTTTCCGCATGAACTTGCTCGGCAAACGGGTCGATTACTCGGGCCGCTCGGTCATCGTTATCGGACCGGAACTCAAGCTTAACCAGTGCGGTCTGCCGAAGAAAATGGCGCTCGTGCTGTTCGAGCCGTTCATCATCCGCCGTCTGAAGGAACTCGGTCATGTGCATACCGTGCGCTCGGCCAAGAAGATGATTGAGCGTCAGGAATCGGTCGTTTGGGACATCCTCGAGGAAGTCACCAAGGGCCATCCCGTGCTCCTCAATCGCGCCCCCACACTGCACCGTCTCTCGATCCAGGCCTTTGAACCGGTCCTGATCGAAGGCGAAGCCATTCGCGTTCACCCGCTCGTCTGTACCGCCTACAACGCGGATTTCGACGGCGATCAGATGGCCGTGCACGTGCCACTCTCGGCCGAAGCGCAGCTCGAAGCGCGCCTTCTCATGATGGCGCCGCAGAACATCTTCTCGCCCTCCAGCGGCAAGCCGATCACGACGCTGAATCAGGACATCACGCTCGGTTGCTACTATCTCACCCAGCCCTCGCGCCGGGAAAAGATGGAGAAGCTCGAAAAGCCCGACGAGAAGAAACGCCTCATCATCTTCGCGGACGCAGACGAAGTTCTCTTCGCCTACCAGGAAGACGCTGTCTTTACGCACCAGTCCATTTTGCTGCGCAACCCGAATTACGGTAAGAAGACCGTTTTCGGCGACGCCGACAAGAAACTGATCGAGACGACCGCCGGTCGCGTGCTCTTCAACACGATCTGGCCCACCGAAATCGGTTTCTACAACAAGACCGCAGGCAAGAAGCAGCTCGGCGAAATCATCCTGCGCTGTTACCAGGTGGCCGGCCATCAGCCGACCGTCGATGCGCTCGACCGGATGAAGGAACTTAGCTTTGCCGAAGCGACCAAGTCGGGCGTTTCCATTGGCATCGACGACATGATCATCCCCGCCGACAAGGCGAAGGTGATCGAGCGGGCCTACAGCTCCATCGCGGTGGTCGAAAAGCAGTATCGCTCCGGCGCCATCACGGACGGCGAGCGTTACAACAAGATCGTCGATATCTGGACGCAGGTGACCGAGGAAATTTCCTCCGTCATGATGCGCACCCTCGAGCACAATCATGGTCGCGGCGAATTCAACCCCGTCTTCATCATGGCCGATTCCGGCGCCCGCGGTAACAAGAACCAGGTGCGTCAGCTTGCCGGTATGCGCGGTCTCATGGCCAAGCCCTCGGGCGAAATCATCGAGCGTCCTATTGTCTCGAACTTCCGCGAAGGCCTGACCGTTCTGGAATACTTCATCTCGACGCACGGCGCCCGCAAGGGTCTCGCCGATACCGCGCTCAAGACGGCCGATTCCGGTTACATGACACGCAAGCTCCACGACGTGGCGCAGGACGTGATCATCAACGAAGAGGATTGCGGCACGGTCAACGGCATCTGGGTCAAATCGATCATGGAAGGCGAAGACGAAATCGTGAAGCTCACGGAACGTATCGTCGGCCGCGTCACCTGCGAAGACATCAATGATCCGATCGCGCGCAAGCCGATCGTGAAAGCCGGCGATGTCATCGACGAAATCAAGGCGGCGAAGATCAACGATATCGGCACGGAACGGGTCAAGATCCGCTCGGTGCTCACCTGCGAAACCCGCCGCGGCGTCTGCTCGAAGTGCTACGGCATCGCGCTCGCCTCGAACCAGCTCGCCAAGCTCGGCGAAGCGGTCGGCGTCATCGCGGCGCAGTCGATTGGCGAACCCGGCACGCAGCTGACCATGCGTACGTTCCACGTCGGTGGCACGGCCTCGCAGGTCTTCAAGCAGCCGCAGATCAAGGCGAAGAACGAGGGTACGGTCCAGTACACCGATCTCCGCACCGTCAAATCGCTCGATAACAATCACATCGTCCTGAACAAGAACGGCTCCATCAGCATCCATGCCGATGATGGCCGCGAACTCGAACGCTACACCGTGGTCATTGGCTCGGTCATCTCCGTCGCCGACGGCGGCAAGGTGAAGAAGGGCGAGACCTTCGTGCAGTGGGATCCGTACAACGTTTCGATTCTGACCGAGAAGGCCGGCAAGATCGAATTCCGCGACATCATCGAGGGCGTCACCATGAAGCGCGAGATGGACGAAGCGACCAAGCAGGTCGGCACGGTCATCATCGAGCATAAGGAAGATCTTCATCCCCAGATCGTCGTCATCGACGAGCACAAGGAAATCATCGCCTCGTACAGCATTCCTGCGGGAGCGCACATCGAAGTGAAGCAGGACGCCAAGGTCCAGGCCGGACAGCGTCTCGCGAAGACTCCCCGCAAGGTCGCCAAGACCAAGGACATCACCGGTGGTCTGCCCCGCGTGGCCGAGCTTTTCGAAGCGCGCCGCCCGAAGGACGCCGCCGAAATCGCGAAGATCGACGGCGTGGTCGAAGTGGCCGGCAACGTGCGCGGCAAGAAAAAGCTCATCATTCGCGATCCGGCAACGCTCGCGGAAGAGGAGCATCTCATCCCGCTCTCGAAGCACCTTATCGTCTACAAGGGCGACATCGTGAAGAAGGGCCAGCAGCTCACCGAAGGTCCCGTCGTCCCGCACGAAGTTCTCGAGGTTTGCGGACCGCAGGATCTCCAGGAATATCTCGTCAACGAAGTCCAGGAGGTCTACCGCCTCCAGGGTGTTGAAATCAACGACAAGCACATCGAAATCATCGTCCGCCAGATGCTCCGCAAGGTGAAGATCACCGAGCCGGGCGACACCAGCTTCCTCTGGGGCGAGCAGATCGATCGCTTGATGTTCGAGGAAGAGAATCGTCAGGTCGAAGCCAAGGGCGGCAAGCCCGCGGAAGCGACCCCGGTTCTCCTCGGCATCACCAAGGCTTCGCTCGAGACGGAAAGCTTTATCTCGGCGGCGAGCTTCCAGGATACGACTCGCGTCCTCACCGACGCGGCGACCCTCGGCAAGATCGACAAGCTGCGCGGCTTCAAGGAAAACGTGATCATGGGTCATTTGATCCCGGCCGGTACCGGTTTCAACGCGCACCGCTCGCTCAAGCTCGTCGAGCTCGGCGAACAGGTGGGCGAACCGCTGATCTCGCCGGAGAAGGACGATTCGCTCGACCTTCTCCCGAAGTTGCGGGCTCCGGAACCCGAAGTGGCCGCGAACTGATGCGGAAGATGCGCGCACCGGAAGAGGCGAGATTGACCCCTTCCGGTGCGGTATCTCAGCACGAAGCACTCGGGACTTTTTCTTGACGGTGCGTGATCGATAAACTTGAATTATTAGCTCACGACTGTGGAAACGACGGCTGATCATCAGACTTCGACTGCCTTTCTCGTCCTTGATGGCGAGACTGTCTATGAGATTGCGCCGAACTCAGTGATGAATATCGGGCGGCTCGAAAGTAACGACGTCGTGCTCGATGATTATAAGGTCAGTCGCGAACACGCGGTGCTCAAGTATTCGGGCAGTGAGTTCATGCTCGTCGATCTCGCCAGCACTCACGGAACTTACGTCAATGGTACCCGGATCGATCGTGCCCCAGTCCAGTTCGGGGACAAAATCCAGATCACCAGCCACGAACTGAGCCTGACCAACGAGATACCTGCGCCCACGGGTGAAGCCCGGTCTGTCCGTGGTCCCAAAATGACTCGCACGCTTGACCGGCGCCTGAAGTTTTTTGGCGGATTAAATGAGTTTTCCCTGCTCACCCTCGTTCAGTTTCTTTCGCAGGAAAAGCAATCCGGTTTGCTCTTGTTGGAGATGGGGCAGAATCCCGGTCCCCGGATTTACTTCCATGATGGAGAGATCATTCACGTCTCCGACGGCGATGACATGGCGGAATTGCTGACCCGCCAAACGCACGAGCAGAGCCTCTTCTTCTACTTCCATCACGAGACCAATTTCCCTCCCCGCACGATCATGGAATCGACGCCCAATTATCTGATGAATCTTTGTCATTCGCACGACGTGCTCAAGGTCCAGAAGGTCACGGCGGCGGCGATGGAGCGCACGACGGGTCCGCTGGCGGTCACGACCCGGTTGGAAGTTCCTGAGAGGGAATAGGCGACGCGGCGCATTTTCGGCGGCGAAGGCTCCCCCGCGCTTTCATTTCCTCGGCGTTCTCTGATACCGTTATCCGTCATTTATGAAGATCATCCTTTCCGGTATTCAGCCCTCGGGTGCGCTGCATCTCGGCAACTATTTCGGCGCGATGCAGCCGGCCATCGACATGCAGAGCCTGGGGCAGGCCGTGTACTTCATTGCCGACTATCACGCGCTGACTTCGGTGTCGAAGGCGGAGGATCTTCGCCGCTATACCTTCGATGTCGCGGCTGGTTTTCTCGCCTGCGGCCTCGATCCCGCCCGGACGATTCTTTTTCGCCAAAGCGATGTGCCGCAAGTGCACGAGTTGGCCTGGCTTCTTTCCGTAGTCACGCCGATGGGGCTGCTGGAACGGGCCCACAGTTACAAGGACAAGATCGCGCAGGGCGCCGAGACGAATCACGGTCTTTTCGCGTATCCGGTGCTCATGGCGGCCGATATTCTCCTCTATAATTCCGATCTCGTTCCGGTCGGCAAAGACCAGAAACAGCATCTCGAAATCGCGCGCGACATCGCGCAGAAATTCAACGACCGCTTCGGCTCCGTCTTCAAGTTGCCCGAGCCGGTGATCCGCGAGGCGACCGCCATCGTGCCCGGGGTGGACGGGCGCAAGATGTCGAAATCGTACGCCAATATCATCGCGCTCTTCGGCGAGGAAAAGGAAATCAGGAAGCAGGTCATGGGTATCAAGACTGACTCGACTCCTATGGAACAGCCGAAGCAGATTGAGGGCAGCGTGCTCGGCCAGTTGATGCAGGCGGTCAGTCCCGAAGCTTATAAGGATTTTGTGGTCCAGGGCGCGACGCCCGGTGTCGGCTACGGTGACCTGAAGAAAAAACTTCTCGCCGAAATCGAACTGAGATTCAAACCATTCCAAGAGAAATTCCGCTACCTGCAGACGCATCCCGAAGAGGTGAATGCGATTCTCCATGACGGCGCCGCCCGCGCCCGCGCCCTGGCGATGCCCGTGCTTGAGGCGGCCCGCCGGGCGACGGGACTTTCCTCATGAGCGCCGAGGAAATCATTTCTCCCGAGTTGAGTGAAAAGGACCTCACCCACGTCAAGCTGCCGGTCTTCGAAGGCCCGCTCGACCTGCTGCTTTATCTGATCAAAAAGGACGAAGTCGATATTTACGACATCCCCATCGAGCGGATCACCAGCCAGTACCTCGATTATTTGCGCATCATCAAGATGCTCGATCTCGAGGTCGCGGGCGATTATCTCGTGGTCGCCGCGACCCTGCTTTACATCAAGAGCCGCACCATCCTGCCGCACGATCAGCGTCCGCCGGAAGATGAGGCGGAAGAGGACGATCCCCGCTGGGAACTGGTGCGCCAGCTCGTCGAGTACAAGAAGTACAAGGACGCCGCGTTCGAGTTGCAGCAATGTCTCGTGCGGCAGGAAAAGGTCCATGGCCGGGGCGGCACCTTTGTGCCCGATGTCAGCGCCGATGGCAGCCTGCCCTTCGACAAGGTGGGGCTATTCGATCTTCTCTCGGTCTTTCAAAAGATTCTCTCCCGCGCGAGCAAGGATGAGGATCTGCGGGATATCTTCGAGGACCGCTTCACGGTCAGCGATAAAATCCAATTTATCCAGGGGCGCTTAAGCGAACGACACCGTCTGGTTTTCGAGGAGCTCTTCGTCGATGGCGCGAGCCGGACCGAGATCGTGGTGACTTTTCTCGCGGTGCTGGAATTGATCCGCCTCAGGCAAATCGGCGTCGCGCAAGAGGGGCCCTTTGGCATCATCGAACTGATTCGAGTCGTCCCGGAAAAGCGGGAGGCATTACCGGACGAGCCGCAACCGGAAGTAAGCGAATCGGGAGGAGAATCCGAGGCTCAGGCGGTCGAAGAGCCGGTGGAGTCCGGTTTGGAATCGGATGAATCTCCGGGCGAATCCGAATCGCCGCCGACGGAGTTCCCAGAATCCGCTGAGTCGGAGAAAAAACCTCAATCCTCGCCGGATCAGTCGCCTGATGAACCTGAAGGGGAGCCAAGCGAGCCCGTCGAAGAATCCGACGCGTCCCCCGATGAAGAACCACACGAGCCCGAGACGACAACGGAACCGTCGGAACCGCAGGCGGAGTGACTACTTTTCCATAAAGGGTCGAGTCAAAATGGCCGTCATCCTGAGCTTGTCGAAGGATCAGCTTCCGGCACGTGTTCGGATTAGCGAGAAAGCTGTCGTGGCGACCACGGTGGAAGTCAACGGAAGCTGATCCTTCGACAAGCTCAGGATGACAGAGTAGAAGGAGCGACAATCTACTTAAACCGTCTAGCTCTCCAATCGTCTCGCGCGGAAAAAATCCTGCAACAGGCATAGCGATTCCTCGGCCTGCACGCCGCGGGTGATCTCGCAGCGGTGATTTAAGCCCGGCAAATCGAAAAGATTGAAGGCCCCGCCGCATGCGCCTGCCTTGGGATCGCTGACACCGAAGACAATCCGATCGACGCGCACGTGCGCCAGCGCGCCCGCGCACATCGGGCAAGGTTCCTTGGTGACGTAGAGCGTCGTGCCGTTGAGCCGCCAGCTTTTGAGGAGCGACTGCGCTTCGCCTAGGGCGAGCATCTCGGCATGGGCAGTCGCATCCTGCCGCGTCTCTACCTCGTTTTTGCCCTCGGTCAGGATGGCTCCGTCGCGCACAAGCACGGCGCCGATCGGCACCTCGTCATGGGTGCGGGCCTCGCGCGCCAGCTCGAGCGCGCGCTGCATGAAAATTTCGTCGGTGGTCATGGACCGCCGCAGTAAAATTAAACGGCCTCGGCAAATTCGCCGAATGCGCGGAACTTGGCGTAACGCTGATCCTTCAGGGCAAATTCATCGAGCTTCTTCAGCTCGGCGATCTGACGGAGCACCGCCGCCTTCACCGCTTCTGCCGCCGTTTCCCAAGAGTGATGCGCACCGCCGGGCGGTTCGGGAATCACTTCATCGACCAGCTTCAGGGCCAGGAGATCGGGGGCGGTCATCTTGAGCGCCGCCGCCGCTTTGGGCGCGTGCGATTGGTCTTTCCAAAGAATGGCCGCGCAGCCTTCGGGCGAGATGACGGAGTAGTAGGCGTTCTCCAAAACGAGAACACGATCCGCCACGCCGATACCGAGGGCGCCGCCGCTGCCGCCTTCGCCGAGAACAACCGCGACAATCGGCACGCTTAGTCCGAACATCTCGCGCAAATTGACGGCGATCGCTTCGGCAATGTGCCGCTCTTCCGAGGCGAGACCGGGATAGGCGCCCGGTGTGTCGATAAAGGTGACAATGGGCAGTCCGAATTTATCGGCGAGTCGCATCAGGCGCAGCGCTTTGCGGTAGCCTTCGGGATGAGCGAGGCCGAAATTGTGGCGGATGTTCTGCTTGGTATCATGGCCTTTTTGGTGGCCGATGATCATGACTTTCTCGTTACCGATCTGGCCAAAGCCGCCGATCAGCGCGCGGTCGTTGCCGAAGCAACGATCCCCGCTCATTTCCATGAAATCGGTGGCGATGAGCTTGAGGTAATCGAGCGTGTAAGGCCGCGCGGGGTGGCGTACAATCTGCACCCGCTGCCAGGGCGTGAGGTTCGAATAAATGCGCTGACGCGATTCCTGCAGGCGCCTCTCCAATGCCTCGATTTCGGGCATGGTTTCGACCGCGTGTTCCTGGGCCCGTACCTTCAGGGCATCGATGCTCTTTTCGAGTTCGACGATTTCTTTTTCAAACTCGAGTGGGGTCAGTTTCATCTTCTTGCTTGGGTCTGGAGCGAAAATTCATATTGTCCAGCTTGGAACGAAAGATCAAGTCCTGCGGTTCCCACGTCCGGCAGGTTCAAGCAAAACACGAATCCTCCGCATGGCCCCGCTGCAAAGAAACGTCCTGCCGATCTTCTTCCTGACCACGTTTGTCGGGGCCATGGTGCTGGGACCCTTGCTTTATGGGTTGGCCGGTTTCTTCGCGCCGATACCTTTTCACCGGGCGATGGACCGCGCTCTTCTCCTTTCGGCGCTCGCCGCATTGGGGCTGGTGAGCCCCGGCATTTCTTGGACGCAAATCTGGCCGCTACGGCGAGGCATCTGGAAGGAGGTCGCCCTGGGTTATGGCATCGCGTTCGTTTCCGCGCAGGGAATGATCGGGCTTTACCTCGCTTGCAGCGGCTTTACCTCTTCTCATTTAAGTGACGGCCAAATCGCGGTCCGTTGGTTGATGGCGACCATCGCAGCGCTGCTGATCCCGCCTTTGGAGGAGACCCTCTTTCGCGGTTTTCTACTCGCGCAATTGACGCGAATGATGCGCCCCGCCTGGGCGTGTGTACTCGGGGCGATTATCTTCATGCTCGCCCATTTTCTTAAGGCTCCGGAAAGCCTGGACCATCAACCGGTCCATTTCTGGAGCGGAATCGGCGCGGTCGGTGCGGCCTTTCATCCCGTGCTGCAGGGTGCTTTTCTCGGTGGACGCGGGTTGAATTTATTTCTCATCGGCTTGATCCTCGGTGGGATCTTTCTGCGGGTGGGGACGCTCTGGCTGAACGCGGGGCTGCACAGTGGCTGGATTTTGGTGATGCTCCTTTTTTCCGGACTGACCCGGCCGGTCAATCCGCCTCACATTCCCTACCTGGGTGGTGGAGATATTCTTTCCAGCCCACTCACTTCACTGGTATTGATACTGCTCGCAGGCTGGCTATGGCGCTATTATCCACCACGCTCCGACGCGCCCGAGAGTGGGGAGAGTGCGCCCTCAATTTAGCTTTTCCCTGGCCGGAAACCACCGAGGCCGCCCCTGTTCGCATCGAGTCGCCCTTTTGCCGGCAGTGCGGTTATCCTTTTCCCGCGCTCGAGGAACATACCGGCGCCGTTACTTGCGCCCGTTGTCTGGAGCGGACGTGGTATTTCCAATGGGCGCGCGCCGCCTGCCGAACGGAAGGACAGGTGCGCGAAGCCATCGTGGGATTCAAATATAACGACCAATATTACCAGCATGGCCGCCTGGTCGCGTGGCTTACGGAGGCCTTCGATCGTCATGCGGAAAGCGATCCTTGGGACGCACTGGTACCCGTCCCGCTTTATCATCGTCGCCGCCGGGAACGCGGTTTCAACCAAGCCTTGGAACTGGCCAATGGGCTTGGCGGCAAGCGAAATTTGCCGGTTTGGGATTGCCTTTACCGTTATCGTGAAACTCCAGCGCAGACGGGCCTTGAAAGGGCGGCGCGTTGGGACAACGTGACGGCGGCGTTCCGCGCGAAACCCGGATTTGACGTTAAGGGGCGAAATTTGCTATTAATCGATGACGTATTTACCACAGGCGCGACGACCAATGCCTGCGCCCACGTCCTAGCCAAGGCAGGCGCGGCGCAACTGGCCGTATTAACGGTCGCCCGGAGCTGAGCCTTACTCTCCCCCCTCCCATCCATGAGCAAACCCCCCCCCTCTTCCGACAGCATCTTCCCCAAGCCCGATTACGGAAAGACGCCGAGCCGAAAAAAAGAGATGCCGGAGGGATTATGGACGAAGTGCCCGGAATGCGGCGTTTATATCTTTAACAAGGAACTCGAATCGATGCAGATGGTCTGCAAGGAATGCGGCCATCATTTCAACATTCCGGCGCATCAACGCATCCATCACCTGCTCGATGAAGGTTCATGGGTGGAACATGACGCCGAGGTTTCGCCGGTCGATATCCTCAAGTTCACCGGCACGACGAGCTATTCGGACCAGTTGAAGAAATACCAGAAAAAGACCGGCCTCAAGGAAGGCGTGGTCTGCGGAACGGGTCGGATCGAGGACCATGAGGTTTCGCTCGCGGTGATGGAATTTCAGTTCCTGGGCGGTTCCATGGGCTCGGTGATAGGCGAAAAAATCACCCGCGCGATTGAGCGCGCGACGGAGCGCCAGATTCCCGTCCTGATCTTTTCCGCCTCCGGCGGTGCCCGCATGCATGAAGGCATGTTCAGCCTGATGCAGATGGCGAAGACCAGCGGCGCGCTTTCCCGGCATGCGGCGGCCAAGCTGCCCTATATCTCGATTCTCACCCACCCGACCATGGGTGGCGTCACGGCCAGTTTCGCCACGCTCGGCGACCTGATCCTGGCCGAGCCCAAGGCGATGATCGGCTTTGCCGGCGCGCGCGTGCTTAAGCAAACAACCCGTCAGGATTTGCCCAAGGACTTTCAAACCTCGGAATTTCTTCTGGAGCGCGGCCTCGTCGATCGCATCGTTTCGCGCCTGCAAATGCGCGCCGAGCTGGCCCGGATGCTCGGCTATATGATGACCCGCGCGAGCCTTCCTCCCTCCGCTCGCCGGAATGGCCGGCCCGCCGCCGCCCGAAGCCAGGTCGTGGATTTGAACGGGCACGCCTCGAAGTCTTAAGGCGTTCGGGCTTCCGTTGTTCAGGTAGGATGGGATATTCCACCCATCAATTGACAAGTGATCCGGAGAAAGTTACTGGAAGGCAGGGACGGATTCAAAAAACGAACCGCCTTGGAGATGCTCGGTGGCTTCAATCAACACACGCTCGACTTTAATTGAGGAGTCCTCTCTCGCCGCTGGGCCCCAGGCGGAAACCCGCCCGCACTCGGGAACTTTTTTTTCGCCGCGTCTTTCCTGGCTGATTCTCGGCTGCATCGCGCTGCTTTACATCGGCACCTGTTTCACGCCGGTGATTTTCGACGATAACGAAGGTCTTTACGCCGGAGCGGTGCGCGAGATGCACCAGAGCGGCGACTGGCTGGTGCCCCTGAGCAACGGCTTTCCCCGCGTGCAGAAGCCGCCGCTGGTCTACTGGACGATGCTCGGTTCCACCTCCGTCCTGGGTGAAAATGAATTTGCCCTGCGCCTGCCGAATGCCCTCGCCACCTGGGGCTGGATCGTGGCGACCTACCTGATCGCGCGCCGTCTGGGAGGCGAGCGGGCGGGCATCGCTTCGGCCCTCGTGCTCGCTTCGATGTTGGGCGTATGGGTCTTCACGCATCTGGTGCAGCCGGAGCCCTTTCTCGCGTGCTTCATTTCGCTGAGCTTGTGGTGTCTGGTCGAAGCGCGCGTCGCGGCGGATCCACCGGGAAAATCGAACGCCTGGTATGTGCGGTTCTGGGTTTTTCTTGCCCTCGGCGCGATGAGCAAAGGCCTGCATGGCGCGCTTTGGCCGCTCGGCACAGTGGCCCTGACCGCGCTGGTCGCGCCGGGCTGGCGACCTTGGTTGCGGTTGATCTTCAACGGACGCGGCTTGCTTCTCTTTCTGCTCATCGTGTTCCCCTGGTACGCCTTTATGGCGATCCGCTTCCCCGGATTTCTTTCCGCGCATTTCGTGAACGAGCAGATTGGCGCGAGCCTGAACACCCGCTTCCCTCCCGACGCCAAGCAGCTTTCGGTCGCGCAGTTTTATCTTCAGCACCTCCTTTTTTGGCTGCCGTGGACGCTGCTCTTTCCTGGGGCGATTCATGCCGCGGTACGCCTGCGTTCCCGGCTTTCTGAAACCACGAGCGATCTGGTCAAATTGCTCGCGTGCTGGACGGCGCTCGTCTTGGTTTCGGTCGCCTTTTCCACCCGGCAGGATTACTACAGCATGAGTTGCTGGGGCGCGGTCGCCGCCTTTCTCGCGCTGCCGTGGATCGTGGATGCTTCCGTGCGCCTGCCGCGCTGGTATCTCTTCGTGCCCTGCTTCCTGATCGCGCTGGTCGGGGCTGGCTCGCTTGGTTTCGCCGAATGGATGCGGCCTCATCTTGCTGGGCTGGGCGATGCGACCGCCGCACCGATCCAGACTCGGGACACCTTTATGGATGCAATTGCGGGCATCTCGCCTGCGCTCTGGGGAAAGTTTGTCCTTCTTCTGGAGATTTTTGGCGCGGCAGCTTTAGTCGCGGGGGCGACGGCCTGCGTGCTGACTTGGCGGCGGCGCTTCTTCCCGGCGCTTCTCGTACTCGCCGGAGCGATGGCGGTGCCGGTCAGTCTGGCCGCGATTGGCTTCACGATGATGAGTCCCTATTTCTCGCTCGCGGAAAATGCCCGCGGCATCAACCACGAAATCGCGGCCCGGCCCGATGCCGTGGTCGCGTGTGAGGCGCTGCCCAACACCGCCTCGAGTCTGCTCTATTACCTCGACGCACGGGTCCACTGGGTCAACGCGCCATTCGATAATCAATACGCGCAACAGGTGCTCGGTCTCGGACGCAATTACTACTGGAACAACATCGACCTGCAGCAGGCATGGATGTCACCCGCGCCGGTCTATCTCATCATCGAGGAAAACCGCGCGGCCTTCTGGCAAGGCCTGCTGCCTGCCGGTTGGCGGCTGATGAATAAAAGCGGCACGCGGCTCGTCCTTTGCAACCATTGATGTCACTCTGGCGCGGGCATGACGATCGGATTTCTCATCAATACCTGCGAGCCGTTCTACCGGGGCGGTTACGAGCGCCGCGTCTGGGCCTTCGCGCGCGAGTTGGCGCGGGAGGGGCACGACGTTCGCGTCTATACGTCCTGCCCCCGGGACGAAGTCATTGAGGGTGTCCGCTTCGTGCGGCTCGGGGCCTTTCGGCCTTTCTTTAACCAGCGCGGCGTGCGCAATGGCTGGGCGGACCTGCTTTTCACCCTGAACATCGCGCGGCTTTTCTGGAAGCTGCGGGCCCGCGAACTGGATGTGCTCGATGTGTGTGCCACGCCCTTCCTGCACCTGCCGCTCGTGGCCTGGATCGCGCGGTTGAAGAAAATTCCGGTCGTCCTGACCTGTCACGAAGCGCTGCTCGCCGGTCTGCCTGCTTACGTGCGCGAAAGGGGACATCGTCATCCGTGGATGAGCCGCATCCTCGCAGGCCTGCTCGCCGGGCTTTATCGTCTCGGCACCGGTCTGTTTCCCTGTCGCCTCGCGGTCTCGCAACGAACGGCGGCGGCCCTGGCCCGTGAAAATTATTCAGCGAAAGGCGTGGTGGAATTCGGACTCGAACCCGAGGCGTTTCATCCCCAGGCGCCGGAACCTCGGGAAGAAATCCAACCGCCGCGATTTATCTTTTGCGGCCGCCTGACGCCGATCAAAAGCGTGGAGCAAAGCGTGGCCATGCTGCTGGCTTTGCGTTGGGAAGGCGCCACATTTTTCTTCGATATCATCGGGGAGGGGAGCGAGCGAGGCCGGTTGGAGGAGATGGTGCGCAATGCCGGGGCGGGAGATGTGTTTCACTTTCACGGTGAAGTATCGGAGGAGGAGAAGAGGAGTCTGTTCGCCCGGAGCGATATTTTCATCCTCAGTTCGCCGCGCGAAGGTTTCTCCATCGCGACGCTGGAGGCCATGGCCCAGGGCTGCGGAGCGCTGGTGGTGAGCGATTCGGCCCAGCCCAACGGCGCGCTCGATTTTGTCGGGCCGGATGAGGAAGGACTTTGTGTTCAACCCGGTTCGAAGTTCATGCGTCCCGCCCTGGAAAGGTTGCTGCGGGAGCCGGAACTGCGTTTGAAATTTCGCCAAGCGGCTTGGGCGAAAGCGCAAACTTATCGGATCGAAAAGCAGGCGGCAAAACTACTCGAATTTTATCAGGGCGTGATCAACCCCCATTAATTCGGATCAGGTCGATTCCGCAGGCTGGGCTGACTTGGAGAGTTGTTGGATTTCGATGCCCACGAGACAGACATCATCCTCAAAACACTCGGCCCCGGAAACCTGGCGCGCCTTGTCCAGGACCGCGTCGAGAAAAGCCTCGCCCTGGAGATCGGCGCAGCTTCGAACCAACGAGAGAAATTCGGGATCGTCCGGCGTCAGTTCGTGGCCCTCGCCCAGATCGCAAAGACCGTCCGTGTAGAGGAAAAGCAGGTCGCCCGGCTCGACTAACATCTCCGCGACGGGATAGGCGGAATCCGCCACCACGCCAAGAGCGAAGGGCCGATTGGGAGATGCCTCGCCATCAAGCAGACGTACACTGGAATCCTTCCGCGAAAGATGCAAAGGCGGCGGATGGCTCGCATTGGCGAAGCGAACGGCCCCGGTTTCGGTATCGATGACGAGATAAAACGCCGTCACGAACATGGAGGTCGGCAGCGGAGCGAAGAAGTGGTGCAGACGACGGTTGAGCTCCTCCAGGAAAGCGCCGGGATCGTCGGCATAAGCCTGCAACTCTTCGATGAGAACGCGCTGCACCGCCGTGATGAGCGCGGCGGGGACGCCGTGACCCATGACATCGCAAATCAGCACGCCCACGCGGGTCGGGGAAACTGGCGTAACCGTGAAGAAGTCGCCGCCGACGAGCGCCTCCGGCAGATATCGATAGCCGAAGTGAAGGGCGCTCGCCTCGGGAGCCGTGCCGGGGGGAAAGGAAGGATAAGTCTGCGGAAGAAGAGCCAGTTGCACCTGCCGGGCGAGGGCGAGTTCCTCGTCCATCTGGGCCTGGCTCTCCGCCAGGGCGCGGGTGTAGGCGGCCAGTTGCTCCGACTTGCGATGCTCCTCCGTCACGTCGCGCGAGATGCCACAGGTTCCAATGATCTTTCCGTTTTCGTCCCACATCGCGACCTTCGTGGTGGAGACCCAGGTAACCCGTCCGTCAGGCAAAGTTTCCCGTTCCTGCTTGCCGATGATGGGGAGGCCCGTGGCCATGACCTGCTGCTCGTCCGCGAAGGCGTCCCGGGCATGTTCGGGCAGGAAGAAATCGAAATCGGTTCGGCCCTCGATCACCGCGTCATCGGCCAGATGAAAGAATTCCCGCATCGCCTTGTTGACCGAAAGGAAGCGTCCCTCGCGGTCCTTGAAATAGATCCGATCCGGGATGGAATCCATCAGGGCCATGAGCAAGTGGTGATCGATCTTGGCCATGGGAAAGAGCGGAATTGAGGTAGGGCGGGAAGCAATTCCTCCCGCAGGACGGCGCGGCGAATCCTAGGGAGCCGTGCCGGAAGCCTTGGGCGCGGATGCTTTGCCCAGTGGGGCTGCAGCGGGCGCGGCTGGAGTCGCATTGGTAACGGGAGCCGTCTCGCCCGCCGGTACGGGGCCTTCGCCGATCGGCTGGTGGACGGGAGCGGGGGCTCCGCCGGCCGGTTCATAATTGAAATGCCAATTGGCCACCATCATCTGGCCCGATTGCGCGTCGCGGATGCGGATGTTCACCAACACTTCGGACTGGATCAGGTCGCGGGGAAGATGGAGCCGGACGGTGGAGGTCTTCGGATCGAAATCGTGCGGCACCGCGCCGTAATCGCGGACGTCCGTCTCGAGCGACTTCGCATCGAGATTACCCGTATAGCCGAGCACCGCCGTGATGACGGGGCGTGGATTGCTCGTCGTCGCGCCGGGGGCGGGATCGGCTTCGGCCACGCTCAGCGCGCCCTGCCGCAGGTAACTGGCAAAGAGGCGCTCAACCGGCTTCGTGATGACATAACGGCCGATGCTGTCGAGACTGGTGGTGGTGTGGACCGGGTTATCCGCCACGGTGAAGATGGCTTCGAAGCCGGCGGCGAGGACCTTCGCCTGCACCGCTTTATTATAGGCGCCGTAAGGATAAGCGAAATAAACGATCTTCTTGTTCAGCTCCTTTTCCAGGATCGCCTTGGCGGTGAACGTCTCGTCGGTCAGAAATTCGTCGTATTCCTCCGGGGTCAGCGCGTGACGCGGACCTTTGAACTTCTGCGTATGGCTGGTCAGGATCGGATGGGTCATCGAATGGCACTCGACATCGACGCCTTCCTTTTGCAACTCCACGAGGTCGGGCCAGCTCGCGGCGCCCTTGCCCTCGGTCCGCGTGATGAACTGCGGATAGACGAAGAAGGTCCAAGGGTAATTGTATTGTTTCAGCACCGGCGCGGCGAAGTTGATCGCGCTTTTGTAACCATCGTCGATGGAGATCGCGACCGAGTTGGGTGGCAGGCCGATCTCGTGTTTGATGAAGCGGACCACGTCGGAAAGAGGGACGACGTGATAGCCGTTATCGTGGAGATATTTCATCTCGCTCGCGAAAACATCCTGGCTCATGGAATAGATGTTCTTCGATGCCACACCGGGGCCGGTAAACTGGTGAAAGCCGAGCACAATCACGCTGGCTTCCACGGGCAGGGGACGAACGGGCGCGCCATTAGTGGTGACAGGGTTCGAATACGAGGCGGCGGCATTGGTGGGAGCCGGAGCCGTCGCAGGGCCTTCGAGGGCGTTGGTGGCGGGCGCGGGATTAGCCGCCGCCGGAACCGGTGCCGGATTGGTCACCGGGGAGGTTTGACCGAGCTGATAAGCGGCGAGAGCCAGGAAGGGAAGGTGACTTCCCCGCGGATAGTTCATCGTCGAGGGAGCGGGCGCGGAGGGCGGCGGCATCGGGCCGCTGTTGGTGTCGGGAGCAGGGGAAGGAGCGGGCTCCGGTGCCATAGGGGCGGACGGGCTGGGCGTGCTGTCCGGCGTAACTCCAGCCGGGGCCACCGGGCCAATGATCACATTGGAATCCGGAGCGACCGAGCCCGCCGGGACAGCCGAGTTATCGGGCGTGGAAGAGGTGGAAGAGCTCGTCGTGGAAGAATCGGAGGGCGCTGGAGCGGGGGCGGAAACAGCCGCCGCCGGAGTAATCGTCGCAGTGGGACCAGGCACCGAAAGGGTCGAGGGCTCGACCTCAGGCGAGGTGAGGACCGTGCCCTCCACGCCATAGTTAACGCGCGCCTGGCGGAAGGTGTCCTCGATGCCCGCGTCGGTATTGCGGAACTTGAGCAGGAAGCCCCCGATGAAAAGGAGCACGCCAACCATCAGGACGAGAGAACGCTTGAGAAACATAAAGAGGAGAACTCTATCAGGTGAGAAGGCGTGCTTCAACTACTTCCAAGATGACATGAATGGCCCAGCCATGCAGTTCCTGCACCCGTGCGCCAGAATCGGAAGGCACGATCCATTCGGCATCGGCCAAGCCCTTTAACTTGCCGCCGCCACGACCGGTCAGGGCCACCGTCTGCACACCTTTGGTCTTAGCTATCTCCAACGCGGAGAGAAGGTTGGAAGAATTGCCGCTGGAGGTGAAGAGGATGAGAACGTCTCCCGCCTGGCCAAGGGCCTCGATCTGCCGGGCAAACACCCGGTCGAAGCCGAAGTCGTTCCCGATGCAGGTCAACGCCGTGCCATCGGCGGCCAGGGCGATCGCGGGCAGGGCGCGGCGGTTATCTTTGTAGCGGCCCACCAACTCTTCCGAGAGATGAAGCGCATCGGCCGCACTGCCGCCATTTCCGGCGGTCAACACCTTCTTTCCCGCCAGGAGCGCGTCGGCCACGATTTGGGCGCAGCGATCCAGTTGGGGCAGGCTCGCCTCCGCTTCGCCGACCGCGCGAACCAGGCCGGTATATTGCTGCTGAATGAGAGGATGCATGGAGATGAGATGGTTGAAAAGATTGGCGGGACGGCGGCGCGTGCTAAGGTGAAGCCTCTCCCGGTTCTTTTAATTAGGCCCGTAGAGAAGTGCTGTCATGAAGATTTTCTTTCGCTACTTATTTATGCGGCTGTTGCAGACGTTTTTTCTCTGCCTCGCGGGCTGCACGATCATTTGGATCATGGCCGATCTATACGGCAACATGGACGAGTTCCTCGACCACAAGGTCAATTTCCTGCTCATCATCCGCTTTTACAGCCTGCAAATTCCCAAGATGCTGGTGCAGGTGCTGCCCGCGACCATGCTTTTCTCGGTGCTCTTCACGCTGCTGAATCTGAATCGCCGTTCCGAATTGGTGGCACTGCAGGCCGGGGGAATGGCGCCGCTCTGGATGTTCTCGCCCTTCTTTCTTTTTGCCGCGATCTGGATCGGTGTCCTGGGCTACGATCTGAGCGGCCCCGCGGCTGAGTCGGAGGTCACCCGCGAGCGCCTGCTCAAACAGGTGAAAGGTGAGAGCTCGGGCAAGAACGTGTTTCTCAACCTGATCTACGTCGATAGCGTGAACCATCTGGTCTGGATGTTCGGCAGCCTGGATGCCGCCCAAGGCAAGGCAAAGGACGTTCAACTGATCCAGCGCGACGCGCGGGGCCATGACCTCGTCCAATACTTTGCCCGCGAAGGAGAATGGAACGGCCAGTTCTGGAAGTTCACCAGCTTGAAGAAGGTCATTTACGACATCGATGGCAACGTCCAGGACCAAAAGATCATGGATACGCTTGAACTGCCTTATGTCACGACTCCGCCCAAGCAACTCTCATTGATCATTTCACAGCCGGATCAACTGACGCTCAGCCAACTTTCGCAGTACATCAAGACCAGTTCGCAAAGTCCGGAGCGCATGGCCGATTACCGGACTGAATGGTGGTATCGGGTGCTTTATCCTTTTAGTATTCTTGTCCTGATTCTTTTCCCGTTGGTGCAGGGGGCGCGCAGCGACCGGCGCAGCGCGATGGCGGGAGTAGGTATGGCGATCCTGGTGCTTTTGGGCTTCATCATTTTCAATGGCGGCTTCCTCGCGATGGGACGTCACGGGCGGCTGCCGCCGTTTGTCGCGGCCATTGCCGTAGAGGCGATCTTTGGAGTCATCGGCCTCTACTTACTGGCGATCACCAACGGCTGGTGGTGGCAGTTGCATGAGCTCTGGAAGCAATGGTACGAAGCGGACGATGTCGAGGAAGAGAAAGCCTCGCTTTAGGAGATTGCTGAAAAAGTCAGTCATCCTGAGCTTGTCGAAGGATCAGTTCGGTTGCTTTTACCAAGTCAGAACTGATCCTTCGACAAGCTCAGGATGACCAAAGTTTTTGAGAGTAAGTCTTTTCAGCAAGCTCCGTCTAAACGCTTGCCCCGCTCCACTTCAGCTTCTGCCGCAGCACGCGATAAAAATCCGAGTGAGGCAGGTAGGCTAGTTGCACCCGGCTCTTCGCCGGGGCGATTTCCAGCCATTCGTGAGAGCGAAGATTTCCGCCGGGACGCCCGTCGAACTGCACCGCGGGCGCGGGCACGCCGGCCTGGGGCACGATGCGGATGCGAATCACCTGGTCTGTCCCGACCACCAGCGCGCGATTGGTCAAGGTGTGCGGACAGATCGGCGTCAGCACAATCGAATCGGCATCGGGACTCAGGATCGGGCCGCCTGCCGCGAGCGAGTAGGCGGTCGAGCCAGTCGGCGTCGCGATGATCAATCCGTCGCAGACATATTCGGTCACGAGATAATCGCCGACCTCGACGCGAATCCGCACCAGCCGCGAGACGTTCGCGCGGGAAATCACCACGTCGTTCAACGCGCAGGGGATGTGCTGGATCTTGCCATTCAGATGATGGAACCGCGTTTCCAGCGCCAGCCGCGGACTCAGCCGCAGATCGTTTTTAACCAGGTAGGGAAAAATCGTATCGACCTCCGCCTCCGAGACGGCGGTGAGAAAACCGAGGCTTCCGATATTCACCCCAAGGATCGGTACCTGGGTCGGGAAGACCGCCTCGACCACGTCGAGGAGCGATCCGTCTCCACCCGCGACGAGCAGCAGGTCCGATTTTTTCGCCAGCTCGGCCTCCCCAAAACCGGGACTCTTGATCAGGCCGCCCGTGCGCTTTTCGAAACGGAGCTGGAGATTCGGATGTCCCTGCGAAAACTCGAGCAGTTGATTCAATACATCCTTCGCGCCCTGTTTCGAACAGTTCACCACCACGCCGATGTTCAGCTTTTTTGGAGCAGCCATAAAAATTCCTCGTTTCCATCCCGGCCCGGCAGCGGCGAGGGGATCACTCCCACCGTCGTCACCGGGTAACTCTCGGCCCAGAGGCGGAGGTCGTCCACCACCCGTTTCCGTACCTCCTCGTCCCGGACGATCCCGCCCTTGCCCACGTCCGCGCGTCCGGCCTCGAATTGCGGCTTGATCAGCGCGCAAACCCGTCCGCCGGAGCTAAGCAGATCGAAGGCTGGAGGCAAGACTCGGCGCAGGGAAATAAAGGAGCAATCGGCCACGACCAGGTCGAAGTTCCCCGCATGGCCATCCTCGGTCAGCTTGGACAAATCGCGCGCGTTGAGCCCTTCGTAAACAACCACACGCGGGTCCTGGCGAATGCGCCAGTGGAGCTGGCCGTGGCCCACATCGACCGCGACCACTTCGCGCGCGCCGTGTTGCAACAGGCAGTCGGTGAAGCCGCCGGTCGAAGCGCCGACGTCGAGGCAACGCCACCCGGTTACGTCGAGACCGAAGCCAGTCAGTGCTCCCTCGAGCTTGTGCCCGCCGCGGCTGACGTAGCGGTCTCCACCCCGCACCTCGATTACGGTGGTCGCGGCACACGGCTTGCTAGCCTTGTCCCACCGTTGATCATTCACCCAAACCTCTCCAGCCAAAATCAGACGCTGGGCCTGTTCGCGCGATTCCGCCAGGCCGCGCGAAACTATTTCCAGATCGAGTCGGCGGGATTTCATGTCAGATCGGATTATTCCGCGTGGAGCGAAAACATCCGATCAAATTTTCCACAAGCCCTTCCGCGAAAGCAGAAAAAAATGTCTTCCCGAGCACTTTTTCCGGCGTCTTCCTCAAATAACCCTTGTGCCTTTTTCCCTTCGTTCTAAATTTCTATCCCGATGTCCCTCAATCAAGCCATTCTCGACCGCACGGAGTCCTTTCACGGACTCTATGATCCCGCTTTTGAGCACGACGCCTGTGGCGTCGGCTTCGTCGCCAGTATCAAGGGACAGAAATCGAACAAGATTCTCAAGCACGCCCTGACCTGCGTCTGCTCGCTCATCCATCGCGGCGCCATGGATGCCGATGCGAAGACCGGCGATGGCGCAGGCATCCTCACCCAGATCCCGCACCGGCTTTTCCGCTACGAAGTGGAAAAGATGGGGCACAAGCTTTTCCAGGATACCGATCTCGGCATCGGCATGATGTTCCTGCCGAACGATCCCTACACCCAGGCCCGTTGTCGGCATATCACCGAAACCGTCCTGAACGAGCACAAGCTCTTCATCTTCGGCTGGCGCGTGGTGCCGGTGAATACCTCCGTCCTCGGGGACAAGGCGCTTCGGACCTGTCCCGATATCGAGCAGGTCCTGATCGGACGGCCCGATCCCTCCGCGATGAATGATGATGAGTTCGAGCGGAAGCTTTATCTCTGTCGCAACCAGATCGAGGACATGGCGGAGAGCCAGGGAATCAAGGATTTCTATATCCCCAGCTTTTCCAGCCGCACCATCGTTTACAAGGGGCTGCTCGCCGCGCCCACGCTCGAGAAATTCTATCTCGATCTGCGCGATCCGAATTACCAGACCTCGCTGGCCGTCTTCCATCAGCGCTACAGTACGAACACCTTTCCCACCTGGCCGCTGGCGCAATCGTGCCGGATGCTCAGCCACAACGGCGAGATCAACACCGTCCAGGGCAACCGCATGTGGACCCTGGCGCGGGAAGCGGAATTGAAGAGCCCGCTCTTCGGCGACGCGATCAAGAAATTGCGGCCGATCATCCAGCCGGGCGGCAGCGATTCCTCCAGCCTTGATAACGCGCTGGAACTGCTCGTCATGGGCGGACGCGATCCGCTCCACGCCATGCTCATGCTCGTCCCCGCCGCCTGGCAGGGCGACACCTCCGTCCCGCAGGACGTGAAGGATTTCTACGAGTATCACCAGACGCTCAACGAGCCATGGGATGGTCCCGCCGCGCTCGTCTTCAGCGATGGCCGCACCATCGGCGCGTGTCTCGATCGCAATGGACTGCGCCCGGCCCGCTATAAAATCACCGAGGACGGCCTCATTTGTCTCGGCTCCGAAGTCGGCCTGCTCACCATCGACGACCGGATCGTCGTGGAAAAAGGGCGTCTCGGGCCGGGCGAAATGATCGCCATCGACACGGTCACGGGGCAACTGCTCCGCACCGATGAGATCAAGGCGAAGTATGCCAAGCAACAGCCCTACGGCGCGTGGCTGAAAGAAAATCTCCGCGACATCGTCAGCCAGCCTTCGCTCGACGCGCAGCCCGCGCCGAACGCGACGCTGCTGCAGCAGCAACTCGCCGCCGGTTACAACGAGGAGGAGATCAACGTTCTCCCTTCCATCCTCAAGACGATGGGCCTGACGGGTGAGGAAGCCATCGGCTCGATGGGCGACGACGCGCCGCTGGCCGTTCTCTCGAAGCGCCCGCGCCTTCTCTATACCTATTTCAAGCAGCTCTTCGCCCAGGTGACCAATCCGCCGATCGACCCGATCCGTGAAAAGCTGGTCATGTCGGTCGAGGTCCTGACGGGCCGCCATCACAACTGGCTCGAGGAAACGCCGGAGCACGCCAAGCTGGTGCGCCTCGCCTCGCCCATCCTGACCAATCCCGAGATCCAGGAATTGCTCGCCCTGAAGGAAGGCTGTTTCCGCTCGGCCACGGTCGTCTGCCGCTTCCCGATCAGCGAAGGGCCGGACGGACTCAAGCCCCATCTCGACCGCATTTGCGCCGAGGTCGAAAAGGCGGTCGATGACGGCGCGTCCATCATCATCCTGAGCGACTGGGACATCGATGCGCAGCATGCCCCGATTCCCATGCTGCTTGCCGTTGCGGCGGTGCATCATCACCTGCTCCGGGTCGATAAGCGCGGCCGGGCCGGACTTATTTGCGAGACGGCCGAGTGTCGCGAAGTCCACCAGCTCGCCTGCCTGCTCGGCTATGGCGCGGCGGCGGTGAATCCCTACGCGGCCTTCGCCACGCTGAACGATCTTCTCGTTCGCGGGGAGTTGAAGAACGAAACGATTACGATCACCGATCCCGTCGTGGCGGCGAAGAATTTCCGATCCGCACTGGAGAAGGGCCTGCTCAAGATCATGTCCAAGATGGGCATTTCCACGCTGGCCAGTTACAGCGGGGCGCAGATTTTCCAGGCCATCGGCCTGCATCCCGACGTGATTGACTACGCCTTCACCGGCACCGCGTCGCAGGTCAAGGGACTCAATTTCCGCGAGATCGCGCAGGAGACTCTGACGCGGCACACGCGCGCCTTCGCTACTGACGCCAAACTGAGCGACGAGGGTGTTTACCGCTTCCGCCGCGAAGGGGAAATGCATGCCTACACCCCAGCGGTCATCCAGAGTTTCCATACCTATGTCGGCATCAAGGGCGCCGACAAGGCCGGCAAGTGGGACGACTACGAGAAGTACGTCACCGCGGTCGAGGAAGCCGAACCGATCTCGCTGCGGCATTGCCTGAGCGTGAAGAAAAACGGCAACGCCATTCCGATCGAGGAAGTGGAGCCGATTGAGGAAATTCGCCGCCGCTTCACCACGGCGGGCATGTCGCTCGGCGCGCTTTCACCCGAGGCCCACGAGACGCTGGCCATCGCCATGAACCGCATCGGCGGCAAATCGAATTCCGGCGAAGGTGGTGAGGACCGCGCCCGGTTCACGCCGATGGAAAACGGCGACTCGAAGAACAGCCGCATCAAGCAGGTGGCCTCCGGCCGTTTCGGCGTGACGGCGGAATATCTCGCCAGCGCGACGGAAATTGAAATCAAAATGGCGCAGGGCTCCAAGCCCGGCGAAGGCGGCCAGATTCCCGGCGCGAAAGTCACCGGGATGATCGCGAAACTTCGGCACAGCACGCCCGGCGTCATGCTGATCTCCCCGCCGCCGCATCACGACATTTACAGCATCGAGGATCTGGCCCAGCTCATTTACGATCTCAAGCAGGTCAATCCGCGCGCCAAGGTCTGCGTCAAGCTCGTCGCCGAAGCTGGCGTCGGTACCATCGCGGCGGGCGTGGCCAAGGCTTACGCCGATATCGTGCTCATCTCCGGGCATGATGGCGGGACGGGCGCATCGCCGCTCTCGTCGGTCAAGAACGCGGGCGGACCTTGGGAACTTGGCCTTGCCGAGGCGCACCAGGTGCTTCTTCTTAATGGCCTGCGCAATCGCGTCACCCTGCGCACCGATGGCGGCATGAAGACCGGACTCGATATTCTTATCGCCGCCATGCTCGGCGCGGAGGAATTCAACTTCGGCACGGCGGCGCTCGTCGCCACTGGCTGCGTCTACGTCCGCAAATGTCATCTCAACACCTGTCCCGTCGGCGTCACCAGCCAGGACGAGAAATTCCGCGCCAAGTACAAGGGCACGCCCGATAACGTCGTCCTCTTCTTCAACGCGGTCGCCGAGGAAGTGCGGCGCTACCTCGCCAGCATCGGCGCGCGCACCATGAACGAGATCATCGGCCGGACTGATTATCTCGAGCAGCGCGTTGTACCGGATCACCCCAAGGCGAACCTGCTCGATCTCTCGCGGCTTCTCGCCATGCCGAAGATCGACGATATCACGCCCCGTTTCCACACCTGGGAACGCAACGACAAACTCGAGGACCGCACGCTCGACGACGTCATTCTCCAGGACGCCAAGAGCTCGCTCCAGACCAAGCGCAAGCTGAAGCTGAAGTACAAGGTGAAGAACACCTATCGCAGCATCGGCACCCAGCTCTCCGGCGAAATTGCTTATCGCTTCGGCGACGAAGGGCTGCCCGAAGGCACGCTCGAACTCGGCCTCAGCGGCAGCGCGGGACAGAGCCTGGGCGCGTTCCTCGTCAAGGGCGTGCGCATCACCCTGACCGGTGAAAGCAACGATTACGTGGGCAAGGGCATGGGCGGTGGCGAAATCATTCTCGTCCCCACGCCCGGCACCAAGTTCAACCCGATGGACAATTCCATTTGCGGCAACACCGTGCTTTACGGGGCGACCGGCGGCGCGCTTTACATCCGGGGCCGCGCGGGCGAACGCTTCGCCGTCCGCAACAGCGGAGCCACCACGGTGGTGGAAGGCATCGGCGACCACGGCTGCGAATACATGACCAACGGCCAGGTGGTCGTGCTCGGCGCGACCGGCAAGAATTTCGGCGCGGGCATGTCGGGCGGACTCGCCTATGTGCTCGACGAGGAAAATACCTTCGAACAGCGCTGCAACCGCGCCATGATCACCCTCCAGCGGCTGGGCGGCCCCGAGGATATCAAGACGCTCCGCGGCCTCATTTACAAGCATCTGGAACTGACTGACAGCGCGCGCGCCAAGGAAATTCTCGATGACTGGACCCGCTTCGAGCCGCTCTTCTGGAAGGTGGTGCCGATGCCGCCGGCTCTTTCTCTGGGCACGCCCGTCGCCGAGCCCGCCAAGCCATAATCCTTCGTAGGGCAGGGGACATTTCTCCCGACCCGAAGGATTACCTCCGCCGCAGTTGCTTGATAATCGACGAGACGGGATAGATCCAGTGGAACTGGTCGCGATGCCGTTCCAAGGGCGGATAGGCCGGATTGTAGCTCGAGAGCTTGATCAGGTTCTTGTCGAGCTGCACATGCATGATCTTGCACAGGACGCCCTCGTCGCGGAGATTCGCCACCACGGTCTCTCCGTTGGTCGCAGCAATGCTCGGCAGGAGGATGGCGATGTCGCCGTCGGAGAACCGGGGTTCCATCGAATCGCCCCGCAGTCGCACTCCGAAGGCATGCTCATCGGTGACGTCGCTTGGCACCACTTCGTCCCAATCGCTCGGGATCTCGCCAAAGTCCCGCGCCTCACCCGCCTGCGCCCAGGAAAGCACGGGCAAATTCCGCAAGCCGTAAGCTGAGATCACATTGCCGTGCAGCTTCATCGACGACGACTTCTCGATCAGGAGGAAGCGGGTCCGCAAGGCATTTCCCGGCGGTCGACCCCGTTCGACTTGAGACAGGTAGCTCCGATCGATATCCAGGCGCTGGGCCGCTTCCGCCTGGGTGAGGTTTTGACTGACCCGCCAGAAGCGGACCCGTTCGGCGAAATTATCAGTGGACTCCCCAGAAGTTAAACCCATATCTGTCACCTCTTAATTACACAAAACTAAACGTATAAAATAAAAAATTCACGAAAAAGTCAACTAAATTAGTGGAAATGAAGACATTTAGATCGAAGATAGGCGTAAATCTGACACTTTTCCCTCATCTCGCGAGATCGCGTAACGTGATTGAATTTCTGCGCCACGGTTCCATAGTGGACGTTCCTATGAAAATCAGATCAGCCTCTTTGGCGACCGCCGTGCTGCTTAGCCTTTTGTCCACGGCTCTGCATGCCGCACCCGCGCCCCTTCCCCACCCCTACCATGCCACGACGGTGCGCTGGGTGGTCAACACGCGCGACAATCTCGATGTTGATGATCGCTATGTCACTCTCATTGGAAAGGTCACCCGCCGCATCGGCGACAACGAATATTGGTTCACCGATGGCACGGGCTCGGTGCGTCTCGATAGCGGGGATTTCGACCTGCCGATCGGCAAGAAAATCGTTTTGGGCGGTCGCATCGACCAGGCCTACCTCGGCTTCGGCCATCTCGAGGTCGATGTCGCCCAGTGGCACCTGGCGAAATAAACGCTAGAGCGATTCCACTTAGATAGTCGCTCCAAAGTCAGTCATCCTGAGCTTGTCGAAGGATCAGCCTCCGTTGACTTCAACTGTCGCAAGGGCAACTCTCCCGCTAAATTTAGGTGCCTGCCGGAAGCTGATCCTTCGACAAGCTCAGGATGACAGGAATTTTGACCCGATCATTTAATGGGAAAAGGGTCGAGCCGTCACCTTTGGCGCGACGGTGCTTTAAAGCCAGCCTCCGGCGATAAAAATCAACAACGTCGCGCCAAGCAAAACGAGCGGACGCGGGTCGCGGGGATAACGCGTGGCAACTTTCGGTGAAAAAATGAGCGCCAGCAGAAAGCTCAACACCAGCCACGCCGCGTAGTTCTGTGGTGGAATGGTTCCGCCCTGCCAAATCCAGTAGCTCTTCGCCCCGGTCGCGAAAGGTTCCAGGATGAAATCATAAAGCGTGCACAGCAGCGCCGTGGTGGCCGTCTGTAAGAACCGAGAGGGATGCGGTAGAAATCTCCGCACGATAAAGAGGGCATTCGTCACCACCACGTGCCAGGCGAGCGGAATGGTCAGCGGCACGATTCCGATCAGCGGCCCGAAGCGATGCGTATAGTGGTAGATGCCGAAGGGAAATCCGGTTTGCGCGCCGATCGTTTCGATTCCCAACGAACAAACGAGAACGATCAGCGCCCAACGACGCGCAAGGGTCGGCGTCCACTGCCGCGAGGCATGCACATGCGTGTTGGCAAACGCGAGCAGGATCAGGATCGGATCACCCGTGCGCACGCAACCATTGATGAACGCGCGCAAAGCCTTCCCCACCGGCCAGCCGCTGACGACCGCGGGAGTGAGATGTCCCAGCGTGAAGATCAGGCCCGCCGCGCTCCAGAAAAGGAACGCGCCGAAAAGAACTCTTTCCCACATCGGCCAGCGGTTCATGCCGCCTCCCGCTGGACGAGATCGGCGACCATCTTGCCGCTCAAAAGCACGAGTGGAATTCCACCGCCAGGATGGGTGGTTCCTCCTACGAAAAAAACATTCCGCGTGCCGGGCGCGCGCAGCGGCGGCCGGAAAAGCGAGGTGCGCACCGAGTGCGAAGCCCAGCCATAAAGGGCGCCGTGATAGGCGAGATCGCGCGTGGCGAAATCGGTCGGTGTGAAAGTTCGCTGGCTGACAATCCGTTCCGATAAACCAGTCAGGCCGAATGCTTCCAGCCGCGCCACGATGAGCTCGCGGTAAAGGTCGATCTCTTCTTCCGTCCACGGCCGCAAGGGATTGCGCGCCGGGGCGTTGACCAGCACGAAATAATTGTCATGGCCCTCCGGCGCATGGGTGGAATCACTGCGGGCGCTGATCGAAATGTAAATGGTCGGTTCGTCCGGGTGAATTCTTGCCCGATGGATCTGGGCGAACTCTCGCTGATAATTGTTCGAAAAGAAAATATTGTGATGGCCCAGACGCGGGTCGCGCCCGCGCACGCCCAGAAAGAGAATGAATCCCGAGGTGGAAAGCGGGGGGCGGCGGATCTCCCACCGCGCGCGCTCGTCGTAAAGGTTGGACAGAAAACCGGTCTGCGACGTCAAGGCGTCGCCATTGCAGATGAGAAAATCGGCCCCGGTACGCGTGCCATCCGCCGCCGTCGCTTCCCGGCCATTCCACCCTGTCGCCGTTCGACCATAGTGGAGGGTCGCGCCCTGGCGTTCAGCGAGCGCGGCCAGCGCCTCGGCAATGCGCGGCATTCCTCCGCGCACGTACCACGCGCCGAATTCGGCTTCCACGTAGGGGATGATGTTGAACGTCGCCGGGGTGAGATAAGGCGAGGAGCCATTATAAGTCGCGAAGCGCAAGAAGATCTGGCGCAGGTAAGGATCGGCGATCCGCCGCTCCACCTCGCGGGCCAGCGTGCGGGTCGTGGCCACCTTGCCGAGATGTCGCAGCTTCGGCCAATTGCGCGGCGTGAACGCGCGCCAGAAATCGCCGGGCGGACGATGGAGATAAGCCTCGCCCGAGAGCTCGTAAATCCCGCGCGCGTAGTGGAGAAATTTCACCACCTCGGGCCGTTGCCAGAACGCGGCGTCTTCGTCGATTACGGTGCCATCCATCCAAAAATAACGGCAGCACGAATCGAGTCGCACCAATTCGAGATGGTCCTCCAGCCGCTCGCCGACGCTGGCGAAAAGCTCGCGCAGGACGTGCGGCATGGTCAGCAGGGAGGGCCCGGTCCCCCAGGTGAAACCATCGGCGCGGAGTTCCTTCAGTTTGCCGCCGGCAGACGCATTCTTTTCCCAGATCTCGACGCCGTGACCGGCGTGAGCCAGGCGAATGGCCGAGGCCAAACCGCCCAGACCGGCTCCGATGACGAGGATTTTTTTCACGAGGCGAGAGACTCAGGATGGCAGGCTTTCACGTCAGCGAACGACAATTGATGGTGCTTGGGACCGTCCGCAGGGAGCTCGACAAAATTCGCGAGACCCGTTCTGATAGCCGGGAATGTTTTAGTCGGATGGTCCACCTTCTCTTTATGCCTTTGTCCGCCGCTTCCATGCACGAATGAAATCGCGATCACTTCTTTCCCGGGCGGACCAAGTGCGCGCGATGGCCCTCGATTTCGTCAGCTTCGGTTTCGTCAATCTGCTTCAGGCGCGGCATCCCTTGCCCGACGATTTTCGCGCGCGATGGGATGACTTTGCCCTCGAGTGGGCGCGGCGTCCGGTGGAGGATTTCTACGTCATTCCGCCGGACTTCGTGGCACCGGAGTTGCCCGATCACGGGCGTCTTCATTTCCCCAGTCCCTATCCCGGCAACCATTCCGAGAACAACATGGCGGCGTTCGATTTCTTCCCCTGCGAGCAAGGCTGGACGGCGCCGACCATGCTTCTCGCCCACGGCCTCATGTCGGTCAGCGATATCGGTTATCGGCTGTGGGCCCGGCGGCTGAACGCACGCGGCTGGAATGCCGTCTTCGTCCACCTGCCCTACCACTATTCGCGGCGGTTACCGGGACATTTTCACGGCGAATTTTGCGTCGGCGGCGAGTTGCTGCGCAGCGCGGCGGGGATTCAGCAGTCCGTCGTGGAATGCCGCGTTGTCCTGCAGCAATTGGCGAAGAAAGGCGGGAAACTTTTCGGTGGCTGGGGCACCAGTTACGGCGGCTGGATCATGGCGTTGCTCGGCTGCTTCGAGCCGCTTTTGCAACGGATGATCCTGGTCGAGCCAATTCTTGACGTCGATAACGCGATCTGGCGCTCGCCCAGTTCGATTTCCATTCGCTCTGCCCTGCGCCGGGTCGGACTCACTCCGGAAGATACGGCAGGCAGCATGCGCCTGGTCTGCCCCCTCTATCAAAAGCCGATGATCGATCCCAAGCACATCCTCATGATCGCGGGCCAGTACGATCGGATCGCGCCGCCTGAGGAAATCGAGGAGCTCTCCCGGCGATGGGGAGGCACCCATTTCGCCTGTTTCCCGCAGGGGCACGTCGGCTACACGCTCATGCCGGAAAGTTTTCGGATGGCGCAGGACATTTGGGCGTCAGATTTCGCCACGGAAACTTCGCGGGCCGGCTAGCGGGTTTCTCCGCGATGGCGAAGGGGACCGGTCCGGTCGTCAAGCCCGGGGTAATTACGGTTTATTCATGGTCTTAACGCCTAAGCCGGATTGACTTTTCGCCACGGGGCCGGATCATTAGGTATGTCAATGCACGCGGCTTCAAGGCTCGTCACGGGCCCATTCGATGAAGCCGTGATACGTGAGACGGCGAGCCAGTTGCGCGCGCAATTGTCCGGCCCGCCGACATTTTGCCTCGCCTTCGTTACGCCTGACTACGCGGAGAAGGCTTCCGACTTCCTAGAACTCGTTCGCATCTATGGGCAGGTGCCGACCCTCATCGGTTGCACCGGCAGCGGTCTGGTCGGTTCCTCGAAGGAGCAGGAGGAAGGCTCCGGCTTTTCCCTGCTGCTCGTCTCATTGCCCGGCGTCACGGCGAAGGCCTTTCCGTTCGATCAAAACATGATCGAATCGTCGCCCGACCCGGAATATTGGCACGCCCAGACGCACCTCAAGGCGGCGGACACCAAGGCATGGCTTGTTTTCCTGAATCCCTTTTCCATCAACGTCGAGGCCTGGCTGAAACAATGGAACCAGGCCTACGCGCACGTGCCGATCTTCGGCGGCTATGCGGGCGGCTTTCCGGGCGAGCCCGAAGCCTGGGTCCTATGCAATGACCGCGTGATTTCCGGCGGCGTGGCTCTCGCGCTCGAAGGCGACATCGCGGTGCATGCCGTCGTTTCCCAAGGCTGCAAGCCCATCGGCGAGCCGCTCACAGTCACCCGGGCCGACCGCAATGTGCTTTTTACCCTTGGCTCCCGGCCCGCTTACGAGGTGCTCAGCGACGTCTACAAAGAGCTCAGCGACGCCGAACGCGAGCAGGCCAAGGGGCATCTCTTCGCGGGCCTTGCGGTCAGCGAATATCTCGAGGAATACAAGCGTGGCGATTTCCTCGTCCGCAATATCATCGGGGCCGACCGCGAAAGCGGCGCGGTGGCGATCAACGCGGTTCCACGTGTCGGACAGACACTACAGTACCAGTTGCGCGATTCGCGCGTGGCCAATGACGAACTCCAACGCCTGCTGCGCGAGGAGGCGGCCAATTTTTCGCCCACGCCTTACGCGGGACTGCTTTGCACCTGCCACGGCCGGGGCCGCAGTCTTTTTGGCGATGCCAACCACGATGCGGGCCTGATCGACCAAGTCTTTCCCGGCCTGCCGGTGGCCGGTCTTTTCGCCAACGTGCAGATCGGCCCGGTGGGGGATCGCAGCTTCGCGCACGGCTACACCGCCTCGCTCGCCCTTTTTGCGCCGACGAAGAAAGCGATTTAGATCATGACCGATGCGACTCAAGGCGCGGTTGTTCCCATAGAGGAACGGCCGCTGAAAGAAATCAGTTCCCAACTGGAAAAGGTATCCGCCGAGGAACGGGTACGCTGGGCGCTGGACCGTTTTCGTCCCGAGATCATGCTCTCAACCAGCTTCGGCGCGCAATCGGCGGTATCGCTGCACCTCGTCACGCAACAATGGCCGGAAATTCCGGTGGTGCTGGCCGATACGGGTTATCTCTTTCCCGAGACCTACCAATTCGCCGACCAGTTGACGGAACGGTTGAAGCTCAACCTCAAGATTTATCGATCCCCGCTCAGCCCGGCGTGGCAGGAAGCGCGCTGGGGCAAGCTGTGGGAAAATGGCGTCGAGGGCATCGAGCGGTACAACCAAGTCAATAAGGTCGAGCCGATGCAGCGCGCCTTGCGCGAACTCGGTGCGCGCGGTTGGATCACCGGTCTCCGTCGGCAACAGGCCCGGTCCCGCGAGGCGCTGGGCGTGCTGGGGCTTCAGAACGGAATCGTGAAAATCCAGCCGATCATCGATTGGACCGACCGCCAGGTTTTCCAGTATCTCACCAAGTACGACCTGCCCTATCACCCGCTCTGGGAAAAGGGCTACGTCTCCATCGGCGACGTCCACACCACGCGTCCGCTTTCGGCCGGCATGACTGAGGAGGAGACCCGTTTCTTCGGTCTCAAGCGTGAGTGCGGCCTGCACGAAACGTTGCCCGACGTCGGGTTGTAGTTTTTCCTTTTTTCGGCGACGCCTTTACAAGGACAGGGCCGCTTCCGCCGCCCGGGCGGTATTGCTCAACAGCATGGCGATCGTCATCGGCCCCACGCCGCCGGGGTTGGGCGTGATCGCTCCCGCCACCTGGCTTACGGCTGCAAAGTCAACATCGCCGACCAACCGGTAACCATTCTTAGCGGTGGCGTCATCGACCCGATTCACGCCGACATCGATCACGACCGCACCCGGCTTGACCATGTCCGCCTTGACGAAAAGGGCCTGCCCCATCGCCGCAATGAGGATGTCAGCGCGGCGGCAATGCTCCGCGATATTTTTGCTGCGCGAATGGAGCAGGGTCACGGTTGCGTCGGCATGCTTGTCCTTTTGCAGGAGGATGGCCGCCATCGGTTTGCCGACGATATTGCCCCGACCCAGGATCACGACTTCGGCGCCGCTCAGAGGCACCCCGCAGCGAATCAGGAGTTCATGCACTCCGGCGGGGGTGCATGGCTTGAACATCGGGTTCTGCCCAAGCAAAAGCTTGCCGACGTTTATCGGGTGAAAACCGTCCACGTCCTTGCGTGGATCGATGGCGCTGAAGATTTCGTCTTCCTTGATCTGCTTCGGCAAGGGGGCCTGCACGAGGATGCCGTGGACAGCCGAATCGCCGTTCAGCTTTTCGATCAGCGCGAGCAGTTCCGCCTGCGGGGTGGCCGCGTCCAGCACGATGGTGTCCGATCGAATGCCCAGCTCGGCGGCCTTGACGCCCTTCATCCGGACGTAGGCCTGGGAAGCGGGGTCGTCGCCGACGCGAACGAAGGTGATGCCCGGGGTGACGCCATACTTTTCCTGAAGCGTACGAACGTGGGCCTGGGTTTCGGAGTGGATCTGGGCGGAGATCGCCTTGCCATCGATGAGTCGTGCGCTGGACATAGCGTCCCATTGTAGCCGGTGATAAATTTGATGAAAAGCCCCGTCATCGGGATGGGCAGCCCCACATCCTTAAATTTTGGTGCATGTCCGCCCGCGGCTAGGTAGCTTCTCCCGACTGATGAGAGCCCGCGCGACCACGCCAATCGGATTCCTGGGAATGGGCCTTTGGGCTATCCTAGGCATCGCCGCCTTGGCGCAGACCGATTCTCCCCCCGCTTCCGTCGCTCTTTCCCCGGTCATCCTCGTGGAGAACCCCGACGTGGTGCAACGCTTCGCCGTCAACGGGGCGATGGCCCGCGATATGGTCGATCGCGCAATTCTCAAGCTCACCAGCGCGAACGATCTCGGCACGGCCTGGACCCGGCTCGGCATCACACCAAACGATATCGTCGGGATCAAGATCACCACGATGGGCGGCCCGGCTCTCTCCACGCATCGCCCCATCGTCCAGGCCATCTGCGACGGCTTGCAGGCGGCGGGACTTTCGCCCTCGCATATCATCATCTGGGACAAGTTCCAGGATGACATGATCCACGCCGGTTACGCGCCTGTCCGGGCGACCGACGATCATGTCGGCATCGCCTCGATCTTTCCGGGGACCGGTTATGATTCCACCACCTTTTATAAGAACGAACAGATCGGCACGCTGATCTGGGGCGACTCCGATTTCATCCATCGCGATGCGGCGGACGCCCTGGCCGATGCCGCCCGCAATGCAGTCAATGCCAACGGATACGGCGGGCCAGGCATCGGCACGGCCCCCGTCGATCCGCTCGATGCAAACTCGGGAATCCAGTCCAGCGACAAATCGTACTACGCCAATCTCGTCACCCGTACCTGCACGAAGATCATCAACGTTCCCGTGCTGACCGATAACTCCTACATCGGCATCAACGGCTGCCTGGGCAGCCTGGCTCTCGGCTGCGTCGATAACAACCGGCGCTTTCAGGGCGATCCAACCTATGGCGACCCGGCCATTTGCGAAATCCTCGACAAGGATTTCATGCGTCACAAGGTCGTCATTCACATTCTCGACGCGCTTGTTTCGGAATATGCGGGCGGTCCGTTTTTCAATCCCCAGTTTACGCAGTCGATCGGCGCGATCTATGTCAGCCGCGATCCGGTCGCCATCGATTCGCTCGTGCTGCCGCGCATGGAGCGCTGGCGCCGGGCGGGAAAGATCGATCCCATCGGTAAGATGGCCAGCCACATCAGCGATGCCGCCGCCCATAATCTCGGCACGGACGATCCCAGCCGCATCCAATTGGTGAAACTGCCATGACCGAGCCATTGCCCGATTCCAGACAGATGGGCAGCCCGGACGCGAGGGCGATCGACCGTTTGCTCGGCTTGATGGAGCAGTTGCGCGCGCCGGGAGGCTGCCCCTGGGACCGCGAGCAGACGCCCGCCACGCTCAAGCCGCAGATGCTGGAAGAGTGTTACGAGGTGCTCGAAGCCATCGACTCGGGCTCGCCGATCCATCTCACCGAGGAACTGGGAGACCTCCTGCTTCATGTCGTTTTTCAGGCGCAAATCGCGCGGGAAGCGGGCGATTTCACCTTCGCCGATGTGGCGACCGGTATTGCCGATAAACTGGTCCGGCGTCATCCCCATGTTTTCGGCGAGGAGAAAGTCGCCGACGCCACGGCGACCATTGCGCTCTGGGACGAATTGAAAAAAGCGGAGAAGCCCGAACGCGAAAGCGTGCTCGATGGCGTGCCCCGGACGCTGCCCGCGCTGATGCGGGCGGAAGCGTTGCAAAAAAAGGCGCGCAAGGTCGGCTTCGACTGGCCCGACGTTCGCGGAGCGCTCGACAAGGTCACGGAGGAAATCAACGAGGTGCGCGCGGAAATCGAGCCGCATCTTCCACAGGCCTCATCACCCGCATTGGCGGAGGAAATCGGCGATCTTCTTTTCTCCATCGTGAATCTTTCCCGCCATTTGCACTTGGCCCCGGAGGACCTGCTCACCGCTGCCAATGACAAGTTCGCGCGTCGTTTTCGTGCCGTTGAGGAACGGATCAAGGCCCAGGGCAAAGAGATGAAGGCCTGCAAGCTGGAGGAACTCGACGCGGCCTGGAACGAGGTCAAGGCGGCTGAGACCGCCTCGAAGCGGAAAGAGTAGTTCCCGGCGGGCGACGGATAGAAATCGTCCCTACGGAAAATTAACATAAATCTTCATCGCCGATAATACGACCATCGTTATTCTGGACCAATGCTGTATCGCGCCGACATGGTCCTCCCGATGTCGACCCCTCCGGTGCCTTGCGGCGCGGTGCGGGTCGAAGGGTCGCATGTCCTCGCGGTCGGCCCGGCGGCGGAACTGACGCCGCAGCCCGGGGAGGAGATCGTCGAACTGGGGGCGAGCACGCTTCTGCCCGGACTCATCAATGCCCATTGCCATCTCGATTACACCCGATTCCGCGGTGCTCTTGAATCGCGGCACGGCTTCACGGAATGGATTAAGAACATTAACGGTCTTCGCCGGTCGTTCACCTCGCAGGATTATATTGAGGCCATTGCGGAAGGCTTCGAAATGCTGGCCGAAAACGGCACCACGACCGTCGCCAACATCGAATCGTTCCCCGAATTGCTACCCCAGTTGCCCGTACCCCCGTTGCGAACCTGGTGGTTCCTGGAGTTGATCGACGTCCGCGCCCGGCTGGATGAGGGCGAGACCCTGATGGGCGCGCTCAGCTTTTTCGAGAAGCATCCCGAATGGCTCGGAGGCTTTGGCCTCTCTCCGCACGCGCCCTACACCGCCTCGGTCGATCTCTATCGCCTGGCCCGCACCTGCGGGGAAAAGTACGGCATGCTTTCCACCACCCACATCGCGGAATCAGTCGAGGAGCACGAGATGTTTTCGCATGCCCGCGGGCCACTCTTCGAGTTTCTCGGCGGCATGGGCCGCGATAACTCCGATTGCGGGCATGGATCGGCCCTCTCCCATCTTGTGGAGCACGGCGTCATCGGCGGCAACTGCCTGATCGCCCACCTCAATTATCTGCAGGATTACGATTACGATCTCGTCGCGCAAACCGGAGCCTCCGTGGTGCATTGCCCCAAGTGCCATACCTACTTCGGCCATGCGCCGTTTCCCCTGAAGACGCTACGCGAACACGGAGTCAACATTTGCCTCGGCACCGACAGCCTCGCCAGCAATACCTCGCTCGACATGCGCGCGGAAATGAGGGAGGTCGTGCAATTCCATCCTGTGACCGACCGCGAGGCCGTGGAAATGAGCACGCTCAACAGTGCTCGTGCCCTGGGGCAGGCCGGAAAGCTCGGGCAGATTTCTCCCGGCAGCGTGGCCGATCTGGTGGCCTTTCCCGATGACGTGGAAGTCCCCGTGGCGCCGAACCCCTACCATCGTGTCGTGTACTCTTACGGAAAGCCGAATTTGCTCCTCGTGAACGGGCAAGCCCCGGGGTAGGGGCGGGCATTTTTTTTGCGTTCTGCCTGAAGGCCGAAGCGAAAAGGGTTGGCGCAATCGCACAATCTTTTATGCTTCCGGGATGCCATCGCCTAGCCCCCGTGAAACCCTCGAATTGATGTTGGGACATCTCGGCTTCGTCTTCGAAGTTGAGGAGGTCGAACAGGGAGGGCGTCCGGCCCTGAACATCCATACCCGCGAGGCCGGAAGGCTGATCGGCCGCGATGGCCACACCCTTGAGGATTTGCAGTATCTCCTCAACCGCATCCTGCTGCGCCATGATGAGAGCGCACCCAACGTGATCATCGATGTCGAAGGATATCGCCAGAAGGAGAAGCAGGATTTCCTCGGTCGTATTCGTGAACTGGCCGAGCAGGTCCGGCACACGGGGCGTCCGCTGGCGCTCGCGCCGATGAATTCCTTCGATCGCCGTCTCGTGCATCAGGCCTTCGCGGAGGATCCTGATATCGCCACGCAAAGCGAAGAGGGCACGGCGCGATTGAAGCAGATCACGTTGGTCCCGCGCCATTCGCAAGCGGAAGCCTAGAACGCCGCAATGAATCCCGCGGTCGGCACGGCATTGCCGTTCCGAGCCTGAAAATATTTCATGAGCAAAAAAGCACTCATCTCCGGTATCACGGGGCAGGACGGTTCCTATCTGGCGGAATTCCTCCTTGCCAAGGGCTATGAGGTTCACGGGATCATCCGGCGCTCCAGTTCGTTCAACACCGACCGGATCGATCATCTTTACCAGGATCCCCATGTCCTCGGCGTGAAGCTCTTTCTCCACTACGGCGATCTGAGCGACTCCGCGTCGATCATGACGTTTTTGCACAATCTCCAGCCCGATGAAGTGTATCATCTCGGCGCGCAGAGCCACGTCCGCGTGAGTTTCGAAATCCCCGAGTATACCGGCGATGTGACCGGTCTCGGCACCACGCGGATTCTGGAAGCGATCCGCGAGACCGCTCCCAAGGCACGCTTTTACCAAGCCTCGAGCAGTGAAATGTATGGGCTCGTCCAGGCTGTTCCGCAACGGGAGGACACGCCCTTTTATCCTCGCAGCCCCTACGGTGCGGCCAAGGTCTACGCCTACTGGATGACCGTGAATTATCGTGAGAGCTACAAGCTGCACGCCAGCAACGGCATTCTCTTCAACCACGAATCGCCCCGGCGCGGCGAGACCTTCGTCACGCGCAAGATCACGCGGGCGCTCGCGCGGATCAAGGCGGGCCTTCAGAAGGACCTCTATCTCGGTAATCTCGACGCGCAGCGGGACTGGGGCTATGCGCCCGAATTTGTCGAGGCCATGTGGCTGATGCTTCAGCAGGAGCAGGGCGACGATTACGTGGTTGCGACCGGCGAGGCCCATTCTGTTCGTGAATTTCTGGAGGAGGCCTTCGGCTGTCTCGATCTCGACTGGAAGGAATTCGTCAAAATCGATCCCCGGTACTTCCGTCCCGCCGAAGTCGACCTGCTGATCGGCGACGCGGCCAAGGCGAAGCGCATTCTTGGCTGGCAGCCGAAGACGTCGTTCAAGGACCTCGTCCGCATCATGGTCGCGGCTGATCGGGCCCTGCTCGATCAGCAACTCAGCGGCCAGCACATCCGCGGATGAACCCGGGTGATTCCATCTTCGTCGCGGGCCATCGCGGGATGGTCGGCTCCGCGCTGGTGCGGCTTTTGCGCGCCCGGGGCTTCACCAATCTTTTGCTGCGTACTCGCGCGGAACTCGATCTTGGCGACGCCCGCGCCGTTCGCGCCTTTTATGAGCACGAGCGGCCTGCCTATGTTTTCGTCGCCGCCGCCAAAGTGGGTGGGATTATGGCCAACGCCTCTCAGCCGGTCGAATTTCTCAGCGAAAATCTGCAGGTGGAACTTAACCTCATCAACGGGGCCCATGCGGTTTCCGTCAAAAAGCTCCTTTTCCTCGGAAGTTCCTGCATTTATCCCAAGTTCGCGCCACAGCCCTTGCGCGAGGATGCGCTGCTTACCGGTCTGCTGGAACCGACGAATGAAGCCTACGCTCTCGCTAAGATTTGCGGCATCAAACTTTGCCAGGCCTACAGCCGGCAATACGGGGCGAATTTCATCTCGGCCATGCCGACCAACCTCTATGGGCCGGAAGATAATTTCGACCTGAAGACCTCGCACGTTTTACCTGCGTTATTGCATAAATTTCACCTGGCCAAGGAGAAGGGCGAGAAAAGCGTGATGCTTTGGGGAACCGGCTCGGCTTACCGGGAATTTCTTCACGTGGACGACCTGGCCGAGGCCTGTCTTTTTCTCATGGGGAGCTACGACTCGCCCGAACTGGTCAATGTCGGCTGTGGCGAGGACCTTTCCATCCGCGACCTGGCCGCCCTCATCAGCCGCGTGATCGGTTTTTCCGGCCAGATCGAATGGGACACGACCAAACCGGACGGTACGCCCCGGAAATGGCTCGATGTCACGAAGCTGACCGAATTGGGCTGGCACGCCAAAATTCCCTTGGAAAAGGGCCTGCGGGACACCTACCAATGGTGGCTGGCCCATGGCCGCCAACTTTCAAAAATTTAACGTCCCACTCCGGGGATGTTTGGTGCTAAGATGGCGATGGGTGCTTTTCCCGCATGCTCTCCCGCCAGCACAATTTTTATCAACAGTTTCTCCAGGTACTTGATGCCGGCCTGATCGCTTTGGCGATCTGGCTGGGGCACGCCGTGCGGTTTTATATCCTGAACGACATCAAGGGATTTGAGGACTATGCCGTCCAACCCCAGTTCGCGAACTGTTACTGGATGATGCTTCTCTCCATTCCGATCGGACCTCTCGCCCTGCAATACGTGGGGATTTACCAGACCCAGCCGCCGGTGCCCTTGATGCAATCGGTCTGGCGAATTGCGTGCGGCCTTTTCTTTGTCCTGCTGGCCATCTTCACCTGCGTGATCATCGTGCACGTCCCGCAAACGAACATCAGCCGCGTGGCGCTCGGACTCTTTTTCCTCATGGGCATCGCATTTCTGACCGCCCGCATCTGGTTGTTTCAAATCTGGCTGCAGCAAAGAGGGACCCACGCGCATTTGCGCAATTACATTCTCCTTTGCGGCGCTCCGGAAGACCGGTCTCGGTGGAAGGAACGCTTCCTTTCCCAGCCCGGCAAACACTTCGAGATCAAAGCGGAATTCGACCTGCGCAAAGAAGGGTTGGCCCGTTTCATCGAAACTCTCCACGACGAAACCGTCGATATCGTGGTGTTCAGTCTCGATGAACGAATTGTCCCCCAAGTGCGCGAGGCGCTGCTCGCCTGCGAGGCGGAGGGAGTCGAGGCCTGGGTTTCCGCCGACTTCATCCAGACGCTTTTTACCCACGTGCAATTCGATCAATTTGCCGGCCAACCCCTGCTCATTTATCGGACGGCGCCGGCCATTTCGTGGGAGTTGGTCACCAAGCGCTGTCTCGATGTCATCGGCGCGGGCGTGCTTCTGATCCTGACGTTTCCGCTCATGCTGCTCATCGCTCTGCTCATTCGCTGGACTTCCAGCGGGCCGGCCATCTTTTCGCAGAACCGCAGTGGCCGGCATGGGCGCGCCTTCCGCATGTACAAATTCCGGACCATGGTGACCAATGCCGAGCAGGCGCGCGCGGAACTGGAGGATCGCAACGAGATGCAGGGCCCCGTTTTCAAGGTCAAGGATGACCCGCGCGTGACGCCGCTCGGACGCCTGCTCCGGCACACGAGCTTCGACGAGTTGCCCCAACTCTGGAATGTGATCCGGGGCGAGATGAGCCTGGTCGGGCCGCGCCCGCTTCCCCTTTACGAAACGGCCAACTTTGGCGACGTGACCCAGCGCCGCCGCATGAGTGTCCGTCCTGGTCTGACCTGTCTCTGGCAGGTCAGGGGACGCAACACGATCACGGACTTCAAGGATTGGGTGCGCCTCGATCTCGAGTACATCGACCAATGGTCGCTCTGGCTCGATCTGAAAATCCTCCTGCGCACCGTGCCCGTCGTGCTCTTCGGTTGGGGCGCGAAATAATTTCCAAGGACTTCGAACCGGAATTATCCGGTCACGATATCTTCCGCCCCGCGCACCAACTCAAGCGTTCGCAGCACACCGCGCACTTTGGCAACCTCGTGCGTTCGGAGCAGATCGGTCTTTCCCAGCAACGCCAGCACGGCGAAAAAGGGTTCCGCCGAGCGTACCTCCTCCTCAAAACACTCGAAGGCGTGAGGTAGCGCCTGGCACACCGGCCAGCCCAACGCACGCAAGCGAAAGCCATTGAGAAAAACCTGTATCTGGTGCCGGATCCTCGCCCCGCTGTCTTGCAGATTCCGATAATAGAAGCCGAGACCCGGATCGATCCAAATCCGCGTTACTCCCGCATCGGTGGCCGCTTCGACCTGGTGTGCAAAGAATTCATAAAGGGCCGCGATTGGATCGCGACCCAGGTCCAGGTCGCCGACCTTTCGGACATTTTCTCCCTGCACGAAACAGATGATCACCCCCGCCTCATGATCCGCGACCTCGCGAAAAATACGCGCGGTATCCATCGTCCCGGTGAGATTCAGCACCTTCGCTCCCGCTTTGAGGCAGGCGGTTGCCACGTCCACGTGGTAAGTCTCCACCGAAACGCAAAGGCCCGCCGCGGCTAGTTCGCGCACGACGGGAATGAGCCTGCTTTCCTGCGTCGAGCCATCCACTTCCGCCGCGTGGGCGAGGGACGATTCCGCGCCAAGATCGATTACCGCCGCACCCTGTTCATGCAGCACCCGCGCGCGGCGCACCGCAGCCTCCGTGCTCAAGGCCACGCTCTCACGATACCAGGAATCGGCGGATAGATTCACCACGCCCATCAGGTACGAACTCGTCTCGAAGTCGAAGCGCTGTGGTCCCAGCGAAAAACCGGCCACGGGCAACGTCGCAGCCTCGCGATATTTCTCATGGAGCGCAGCCAGGGTGGCGAGATCGAGCATGGAAGGAACTTAGGCGTCCTGACCAAGTTCTGCAATGCGTCCCCGTCTTTCGCCTCCCGACCCGACGGAAAAATGCTCGCGGAGATCAGCTTCATTTGAGATCGCAGCTGGTCGTGTTAAGCTGTTCGGTTATGGCCATGGAGGAAATCCGGATAGGCGGGGCGCGTCAGCACAATCTCAAGAACGTCTCCGTGACGTTGCCGCGCAATGCCCTCGTGGTCTTGACCGGGGTCAGCGGCTCCGGCAAATCGTCCCTCGCCTTCGATACGATCTATGCTGAAGGCCAGCGTCGCTACGTCGAAAGCCTGTCGACCTACGCGCGGCAGTATCTCGAACAAATGGAAAAGCCCGATGTCGATTTCATCGAGGGGCTCTCCCCGGCCATTGCGATCGAGCAGCGTACGGCCGGCGGCAATCCGCGCTCCACCATCGCAACGACCACGGAGATTCACGATTTCCTGCGCCTCCTCTTCGCCCATGTCGGTCAGCCGCATCATCCGGTCACCGGCAAACCGCTGCGCCGCTGGTCGGTGCAACAAATGGTCGATCGCGTGCTCACCGCGAAGGAAGGCACCGCGGTGCAGATCCTCGCCCCGGTGATCCAGAAGCAAAAGGGTGAGTTCCGCGACGTGGTGGAAAAGCTGCGGCGCGAGGGCTTCGTCCGCGCGCGTATGGATGGCCGGATCCACGAGCTGGAACAACCGCCCCGTTTGGATAAATCCCGTGCCCATACGATTGAGGCGGTGGTCGATCGCCTCAAGGTCAGCGACGCCGTGCAGACGCGCCTGACCGATTCCCTCGAACTCGCGCTCAAGACCGGTCACGGTGTCGTCACCGTCCTCTTCGGGCCACCCGACGCGGTGACCGAGGAGTTGACGCTGAGCAACCAAAACTTCGATCCCGAAACCGGTTATCGCTATGCGGAAATCACGCCGCGCCATTTTTCGTTCAATAGTCCGCAAGGCGCATGTCCCGTTTGCGACGGCCTCGGAACGGAATCGGTCTTCGATCCCACGCTGCTCATTCCTGATGGCAGCGTGCCGCTGGATCAGATGCCGGTCGGTCCTTGGCGGCGCAGCGCGCCCGCTTTGGCGAAACTTTATCGCGGTCAGCTTGAGGCTCTCGCGTCGGCTTACGGCGAGCCGATGTCCCGCCCCTATGTTGAGTGCGGCGATGCTTTCCAGAAGGCTCTGATCGAAGGAACCGGTGAGGAAAAGATCAGTTTCACCAGCACGCGCGGCGGCAAAACGGTCACGGCGGAGCGTCCCTTTGAAGGGCTCATCGCACAGCTCAAACGTCTCTACCAGGACAGCAAGAGCGAACTCACCCGCCATCGTCTCAACCAGTACATGACCCGCGTGACTTGCCACGCCTGCCACGGCGCGCGCTTGCGGCCCGAAGTGTTGGCCGTCACGATTGGCGGCCCGCCGGGCACGGGGCTCAACCTTGCGCAGTTCAGTCATCTTTCCATCGCCGCTGCCCAACGCTGGCTGCTCGTCTGGGCGCTCACGCCACAGGAGGAAAAAATCGGTGGTGAAGTCCGGCGTGAAATTCTCCAGCGTCTTGGTTTCCTCAACCAGGTTGGTCTCGGCTACCTCACGCTGGATCGGGAAAGTGGCACGCTTTCCGGGGGTGAAGCCCAGCGCATCCGGCTTGCCACGCAGATCGGATCCAAGCTCACCGGCGTTCTTTATATCCTCGATGAGCCGAGCATCGGGTTGCATCAGCGGGACAACGAGCGGCTGCTGGAGACGCTCCGCGAATTGCGCGATCTGGGCAACACCGTCATCGTCGTCGAGCACGATGAGGACACCATCCGCGCGGCTGATTATCTCGTCGATCTCGGTCCTCACGCCGGCTCGCGCGGCGGCCAGATCGTCGCGGCGGGCACAGTCGCCGAAGTCATGGCGAATCCCAAATCCTTGACTGGACAATTTCTCAACGGCACCCAGTCGATCCGCGTGCCCAAGGTCCGCCTGCAACCGCAATCGGGCTGGATCCGGATCATCAACGCGCGGGAAAATAATCTGCGCAACGTCACGGTCGGCTTCCCCATCGGGCTGATGACCTGCGTCACGGGCGTGAGCGGCTCGGGCAAAAGCACGCTGGTGAACGACGTGCTTTGCCGCGCGCTCTTCCGCCATTTTTATCACTCGAAGGAAGCGCCTGGCGCGCACGATGCCATCGATGGAATGGATTTGGTCGACAAGGCCATTGTCATCGACCAGACGCCCATCGGCCGCACGCCCCGCTCCAATCCGCTCACCTACACGGGCGCGTTCAACTCGATCCGCGATCTCTTCGCGCAACTGCCTTCCTCGCGTGTTCGCGGCTACGGGCCGGGCCGGTTCAGTTTCAACGTGAAGGGCGGGCGTTGCGAGCATTGCGAGGGCGACGGCGTGATCAAAATCGAGATGAATTTTCTCCCGCCGGTCTATGTGACCTGCGAGGCGTGCGCGGGCCGCCGCTTCAACCGCGAGACGCTGGAGATCACCTACAAGGGGCTCAACATCGCCGATGTGCTCGAGATGACGGTCGATGATGGTCTCCACTTTTTCCGCAACGTGCCTGCGGCATCGGACAAGCTTGACGCGCTCGCCGCCGTGGGACTGGGTTATTTGAAACTGGGCCAGCACGCCACGACGCTTTCGGGCGGGGAGGCGCAACGCATCAAACTCGCAGCGGAATTGGCCAAGCGGGCGACCGGGCGGACGATCTATATCCTCGATGAGCCGACCAGCGGTCTTCACTTCGCCGATATCGAGCAGCTCATGCAGGTCCTCTTCAAGCTGCGCAACGCGGGCAATACGCTGGTGATCATCGAGCATCAACTCGACGTCATCAAATGCGCCGACTACGTCATCGATCTCGGTCCCGAGGGCGGCGAGGGGGGCGGTCAAATCGTGGCCAAGGGAACGCCCGAGTTCGTGGCCATGCAACCGGCGAGCGAGACGGGACGATTCTTGAAGACGGTGTTGCCGAAGCTTCCGGTCGCGTAATAATCGAGGGACGCGATGGGACTCGCGTCCCTACCTGGAGAAAAATTCCCGATGAATCGGGCCGAGCGCGATATAGTGGTCCGCCCACGTCCGTATCCCGGCGATTTCCTCCGCGCTTAAGGCCCGCACCACTTTGGCGGGCGAACCCATCACCAGTGAGCCGGGCGGAATCTTCTTGTTCCCGGTGACCAGCGACTGCGCGCCGACAATGCTTCCGGCGCCGATGACCGCACCATCCAGGATCGTCGCGCCCATGCCGATCAGGCAATTATCCTCCACGGTGCAGGCGTGGAGAATGGCGCGATGGCCGACCGTCACCCATTTACCCACGCGCACGGGAAGATTCTCCGCGAGATGGACGACGCAGCCATCCTGGATATTCGAGCCCTCGCCGATCTCGATGAAATTAATGTCCCCGCGCAACACGGCCATCGGCCAGACGCTGGTCTTCGCCGCGAGACGCACGTCGCCGATGATCACCGCCTGCGCGGCCACGTAGGCCGTGGGATCGATCTGGGGCTTGGTAAACAAAAAGCGGGTGCGTTCGAGAGGGTCCACTCTCTTAGTTTCCCGCGCCGGGACGTTTTGTCCAGCCGGTGTCTTATCGCCTCTTCGCGCTAGGCGAAACCGGGATGCCTTTGCTATAAGGAAATCGTGATCCCCCTGGTTCCGGCGCGACATCTCGTCCTTCTCTTCGCCCTGTTCGTCGCGCCCGCGCTGGCGCACGCCACGATTGGCGACGACCTTCCCACCTTGCGGGCCGCCTACGGTTCCGCCAAGGAAGTCGGCAATGAAATGCTGTTCCGTCACGACGGCTATTCCATCGCGATTGCCTTCGACGGCACGCGGGCCGCGATGGAAATTTTCCTGCGCGACGGCAGCGTGCCCACCAAGCCGGACATGACGCAGGAGGACATCGACACCATCCTCAAGAACGAAGGCGCCGGCCAGGATTGGCGGGCCGTCAACACGCCCAACGGCCAGCCGATGTGGATGCGTCACGACAACAAGGTCCTCGCGCGCTTCAATACCAACGAGAAGATTCTGACCGTGATGGTGAATGACCGCTAGCATCCATGGCCGCGAAAACGCTGATCGTCGGGTGCGGCTATATCGGTCTTCCGCTGGCCCTGCGCGCCGTGGAGGAAGGGCGGGAGGTCAGCGTCTGGGTTCATTCCCAACCCACGGCCGATAAACTCGTTTCACATCCTTTTCGGCAGGTGATCGTCGGCAGCGTGGCGGATGAAGCGCTATGGAAAAAGTTGGGCGCCTATGATCGGGTCATCCATTGCGCCTCTTCGGGGCGGGGCGGGGCCGATGCCTACCGGGAAGTCTTTCTCGCCGGGGCGCGGAACATGGCTGCCTACCAGCCCCGAGCGCGGCGTTTGCTGGTCTCGTCCACTTCTGTCTACGGCCAGGCGCAGGGCGAAATCGTCACGGAAGAATCGGCCGCTGAACCTTCCACGGAAACCGGCCGGATTTTGCGCGAGGCCGAGCAGGTGGCGCTGGCGGCGAACTCCATCGTCATGCGTTCGTCCGGAATTTACGGCCCGCAGCGCGGCGTGCTCTTTGAGAAACTTCGGCGCGGCGAAGCGGTGATCGAAGGGGATGGCTCGCGCTGGATCAACATGATCCATCAGCAGGACCTCGTTGCCGCCATCGCGCATCTCATGGAGCACGGCGAGCAGGGGCAGGTCTATAACGCCACGGACGATACACCGGTGACCTATCTCGACTTTTACACCTGGTGCGCCGCCTTTTTACAGTGCCCGTTGCCGCCTTTCGGGCCGGTCAACCTGCAGCGCAAACGCGGCCTGACCAACAAGCGGGTGGCCAACGCCCGGCTCCGCGCGAGTGGCTGGCAGCCGCTCCATCCCAGTTTTCGCGAGGGCCTGCGGGCCGATTTTCCTCCCGACTAAACAGTTTTTAATTAGCCAGTTGCTCTTTTTTCTCAGTCATCCTGAGCTTGTCGAAGGATCAGTTCAGTTGCCTTCCTGGATCTACTCGCCCAAATACGCCTGACGCACTTCATCGCTGGCCAGCAACTCCGCGCCGGTGCCGGTGAGCTGATTCCTGCCGGTGACGATGACGTAGCCGCGCTGGGCGATGCGCAACGCCTGCTGGGCGTTCTGTTCCACGAGAAGAATGGGCACGCCCTTCCGGTTGATCACTTTGATGATCTCAAAAATCTTCGCCACGATCTGCGGCGCGAGCCCGAGAGAGGGCTCATCGAGCATGAGCAATTTCGGCTCGCCCATCAGCGCGCGACCGATGGCCAGCATCTGTTGCTCGCCGCCGGAAAGAGTTCCCCCGAGCTGCTTGCGGCGCTCCGCGAGAAGGGGGAAGTAAGTGAAGATTTCCTCAAGCTTCGCCGGGTTCCTCTTCAAGGGCAGGAGGAAGCTGCCACTGATGAGATTTTCCAGCACGGTCAGGCGGGGGAAAATATGTCGGCCTTCCGGGCAGAGGCAGATGCCCTGGCGCAGGACGGCGTCGGCCTTCCCGGCCAGCGGCGCGCCCTGCCATGTGATCGCTCCGCTCCGCACGGGCACGACGCCGGCAATGGTCAGCAGCGTGGTGCTTTTACCCGCGCCGTTGGCGCCGAGCAGGGCGACGATTTCGGTCGGCCCCACTTCGAGGGTCAGGCTTTTGAGGACCTCGATCGCGCCGTAACCGGCATGGACATTCGTGAGCGTCAGCATGGTTAGGGAGCGACCTCTTCGCCGAGATAAGCCTTGATCACCTGCGGATCGTTGCGGACTTTTTCCGGCGCGCCATGGGCAATAGGCACGCCATGATCAAGCACGAGAATCTCATCCGAGATGGTCATGACGACTTTCATGTGATGTTCGATGAGCAGCACGGCCAGTCCGAGTTCGCGAATGCGGGAGATGAGGTGAACCATTTCGACCGTCTCCTGGGGATTCATTCCCGCCGCCGGTTCATCGAGCAGCAGCAGGCGCGGCTTCGTGGCCAGCGCCCGCGCGATTTCCAGCCGACGTTGCAACCCGTAGGCCAGGCTACCGGACATGGCGTTGGCGTGCTGGGCCAGCCCGACGAAATCGAGAAACGAGAAAGCTTCCTCGCGGTGCGATTTTTCCTGCCCGCAAAAATAACGGGAGCGAAGGAGCAGTGAAAGGGGCGACTTGGAACTGCGCTGAAATTGCGCCACCAGAATGTTTTCGAGCACGGACATCTCGGGAAAAAGCCGGATGTTCTGGAACGTCCGCGACAACCCCCTGCGGCAAATCTCATGCGGCGCGCGACCGGCGATATTGTGGCCGTCCAATAAAATGGAGCCGCCATCGGGCCGGTAAATCCCGCTCAGGCAATTGAAGAAGGTGGTCTTGCCCGCGCCATTCGGGCCGATGACGCTGACGATGCGGTTGGCCTCGACGCGCAGATCGACATTCTGCACCGCCTTCAATCCGCCAAAGGTCTTGCTCAGGCCGCGCGTTTCCAGCAGCGGTGTCATGAGGCGCGCATCTCCGTTTTAATGCGGCGGCTGCCGAGCAGGCCCTGCGGCCGGTAGAGCATCATAATGACCATCACCATGCCAAAGAGCAGCCAGCGGTAGTCGGAGAGATGCTGGAATGCGCCGCTCAGGAAAGGCGGCACGATCGCGCTCAGGGCCGTGCTATTTTGAATGGTCGAGGGGAGCAGCTGCAGATATTCCGGCACCAAATAGAGCAGCGCCGCGCCGAGCATCGCGCCGTAGCTGTTGCCGAGCCCGCCGAGGATCACCATGGCCAGGACCATGATCGATTGCTGGAAGGTGCAGACCTCGGGACTGATGAAGCCATCCATGGCGCCGTAGATCACGCCCGCCGCCGCGGCGATGGCGGCGCTTAGGGAAAAGGCGAGGAGTTTCATCTGCACGACCGGCACGCCGACCGAGGCGGCGGCCACTTCATTCTCGCGAATCGCGATCCAGGCGCGGCCCACCGGGGAATGATAAAGCCGCTGAATGAGGAACACCGCGAGGAACAAAACCAGCGCCGTCACGATAAAGGCGATTTGCCCACCCCGCATTCCGGCGAACCCGTGAAAGGTGGCGCTGGTATGCAGGATGATCCCTTTTTGGCCACCGGTGATATCGAGATTGCCGATGAGAACCCGGAACGCTTCCGCGAAACCAAGCGTGACGATGGCGAGGTAATCGCCGCGCAGGCGCAGGCAGGGCAGCCCCAGCAAATAGCCCACGCCACCACCCAGAAAAAAGGCGAGCGGTCCCGCGAGCCACCAAGGGAAGAAAGAAAAGTAGCCCTGCGCCAGGGCGAAGAAGTAAGCGCCGAAGCCATAAAACCCCGCATAGCCGAGCACAAGCAATCCGGTCATGCCCACCGTGATATTCAGACCCAGGGCGAGTAGCATGTAGATGCCGACGTTGGTGAACATGTTCAGGCCTGAAGCGCTCATGAAAAACGCGCCGGAAAGCACCAGCGGCATCGCGGCCCATGCCCAGTAACCCTGCCAAAGATGGGCCGTCTTCTCAAAGGCCGGAGTTTGCGCCAACGCCCGGCTCCAACCGAAGCGGCGGTTACTCCAATTCCCCGCCCAGATCAAAAGCGCGAGCAGAAAGATGGGAGAAAGATTGCCAAAGAATTGCAGCGCGTGCCACGGAGCCCACGTCACCGTCATGGTGTTCTCCGTGAAGTCAGGCCGCAGTTGCAGCCAGAGAAACGGGAAAGTCAGGATCGCGAGGCCGAGAATGCCCAGCAGGTAGGGACGCCAGCGGGAGCTCATCGCGGTTAAACCTTGTCCGCCACGCGTTCACCGAGCAGCCCGCGCGGGCGCAAAAGGAGCACCAGCATTAGCACGGCGAACGTGCTCACATCGTTCCACTCGCTGCCGAATCCCAGGGTCGTCAGCGCCTCGGTCAGGCCGAGGATCATCGCGCCCAGCACCGCACCGGGAATGTTCCCGATGCCGCCCAGGATCGCCGCCGTGAAGGCCTTCAACCCGACGCGATATCCGGCGTCAAAGACGAGCACATTGTCGTACATCGAGACCATCACGCCCGCGATGGCCGCCAGGGCGGAGCCGAGAATGAAGGTGAAGGCGATGATCCGATCCACGGGAATCCCGACCAGGCTCGCCATCAACTGGTCCTGCGCCGTCGCGCGCAGGGCGATGCCGAACCGGGTGAAGTGGATCAGGTAAAAAAGCCCGGTCATGATCACGATGGTCAGGCCCAGGATCGCGATTTGCAGGTAGGTGATATCCACGCCGCCGAGATGAATATGATTCGAGGTCAGCATGTCGCTGTAGTAGCGGGGAAAGCCGACATTCTGTTTGCTGACAGTGAGAAAGATGAAGTACTGGAGAAAAGTCGAAATGCCGATCGCGCTGGTCAGCGGCGCGAGAGCGTGGGCCTTGCGCAGGCGGCGATAGGCGATCCGTTCGTTGGCGTAACCGTAACCTGCGGAGAAAATCATCGCGACCAGCAGGCCCAGACCGAGGTTGAGCAGGACATGATTCCCCCACGCCACGGAAAAGATTCCGATGGCATAGACGCACGCGAACATGCCGATCATGAAGACTTCGCCATGGGCGAAATTGATCATGCCCAGCACGCCGTAAACCATCGTGTAGCCGAGCGCCACCAGCGCATAGACCGCGCCGCGCGACACGCCATTGATCAGGATTTCCGTGAGGGTTGAACCGGAACTCATGGCAAAAACGGCGCGCGCCTAGCTGTTGCCGGGCACGACCTGGAATTTGCCGTCCTTGATCGTCCAGATGACATAGCCGGATTGCGTCACGTCGCCCTTCGCGTCGAACTGGATCTTGCCCAGGATCGTATCGAAGGGTTGGCTTTTCATGATGGCGGAAACCTTGTCCGGATCAGTCGTCCCGGCCTGCGCAATCGCGGTCAGCAGCACGTTCGCCGCATCGTAGCCGTAAACCGAATAAGCGCCTTCATCCGACTGGTACTTCTCCTTGTATTTTTGGAGGAAGGACTGCGCGGCGGGAATGGCGTGATAATCCTTGCCGAAGGAGAGATAGGTGTTGGCCGCGTTCGCGCCGACCGTATCGATGAAAGCGTGGTCAAAGCAGCCATCACCGGTCGAGAAGGGGACGTTCAATCCCGCCTGCCGCATCTGCACCAGGAGAGGTCCCCCCTGGCCATACATGCCGCCCCAGAAAAAGCCCTCCGCGCCGGAGCCCTGGATGACCGAAATATTCGCGCGGAAATCGCTCTCATCCTGCCCGATGCCCTGAAACATCGTGACCGTGCCGCCCTTGGCCTCGAAGGCCTTCTTCACTTCCGTGGCCAGGCCTTCGCCGTAGGAGGATTTATTATGCAGGATCGCGATTTTATTCAGCTTCAGCACGTCGTGCAAAAAGGCGCCGGAAACCGGACCCTGCTGATCGTCGCGGCCGCAGATGCGGAAGGCATAGGGAAAGCTCTGCTCGGTATATTGCGGGTTGGTCGAGCCGGGGGTGATCTGGATGACCTTGCCGTCGCTGTAAACGCGCGAGGCGGGGATGGTGCAGTTGCTGTTCAAATGACCGATGACGGCGACCACGCCATCATCCACCAGCGTCTGCGCGACGTTGACCGCCTTGTCGGGCTTGGCCTCGTCGTCGAGCGAAATGGTCTCAATCTTCTTGCCGAGCACGCCACCCTTGGCGTTCCACTCGTCGATGGCGATTTGCGCGCCGTTCAGCATGGTCGCGCCGATGGCGGCATCCGAGCCCGACTGCACCGCGGCCAGCCCGATCTTGATTGTGTTGCTGCTCTTCTGGCAGCCAACGAAAGCGACGCTGGCCGCAATGATCACCGCCATGGAGAGGAGAAGGGAGAACTTTCGCACGCCTCTGTCTATGGCACCCCCGCACGCAGGGTCAACCAAAAGTTACAGCGGCGTGACTCGGGCGGACGGAAGGACTTACCAACCTTCGGTCGGCGTCAGCTCCGTCTCGAATCGCACCAATGCGTAATTCCGCTTTCCCTTGCGCAGCAGCACGAATTCGCCGAAGAGCAGATGCTCCGGGGAAAGGACCAGCTTCGCGTCCGTCGCGCGAACGTTATTGATGTTCACTCCGCCCGCTTCGACGTCTTTCCGCGCCTGTCCTTTCGAAGGACTCAGGCCCGCCGCCACGAGGACTTCCAACAGACCCGCGCCCGGCTGGCCGAGGAGGGTGCGGGAGAGCGTCACGTTGGGCACTTCCGCGCCCACCTCGTGGAATTGCTTTTCGGTGATCCCTTCCAGCGAGCCACCGAACAGAATTTCGCTCGCGCGCACGGCGTCTGCGGTCGCGGCCTCGCCATGGATCAGCGTCGTCAATTCCAACGCCAACTGCTTGTGCGCCTCACGCCGTTCGGGGCCGGCGGCGTGCTGCGCTTCGAGAGCCGCGATTTCCTCGAGGGGAAGGAAAGTGAAGTAACGCAGCAGTTGGATGACCTGCGCATCCTCCACCTGGATGAGAAACTGGTAGAAGCGGTAGACGCTCGTTCGTTCCGGCGACAGCCAGATCGCGCCGCCCTCCGTCTTGCCGAATTTCGTGCCATCCGTCTTGGTCAACAGCGGGGTGGTCAGCCCGCAGGCGACCTGCTCGGTTTTGCGTCGGATGAGATCGATGCCCGCCGTGATGTTGCCCCACTGGTCCGCGCCGCCAGCCTGGAGGACGCAGCCGTGGGTCTCGTTCAGGTGCAGGAAATCGTAGGCCTGCAAAAGCGAGTAACTGAACTCGGTGAAGCTGATGCCGCTGGCCGCTTCCATGCGCGAACGGACGCTGTCCTTCGCCATCATGGCGTTGACGGAAAAGTGCTTTCCGATGTCGCGCAGGAAATCGAGGATGCTGATGGGCCGCATCCAGTCGGCGTTGTTCACCAGCAGCGCCGGATTCGTTGTGCTTTCGAAATCGAGCAGGCGGCTGAGCTGGGCCTGGATGCCCGCGATGTTCGCTTCCAGTGCCTCGACCGAAAGCAGGTTGCGCTCCGCCGACTTGCCGCTCGGGTCGCCAATCATGCCCGTCGCCCCGCCCGCCAGCGCGATGGGGCGATGCCCGGCCAATTGGAAACGGCGCAGGATCAGCAGGCCGATCAGGTGCCCGAGATGAAGGCTGTCCGCCGTCGGATCAAACCCGACATAGACCGTCAGCGGGGGCGCACCGGGCGCGAGCAAGCGTTCCAGCTCCTCCCGGTTCGCCATATCGGCAATCAATCCGCGCGCCTGTAGATCCTGTAAAAGTGAACTCATATCGAAGGAGGTCTATTGAACGGCGCAACCGCCCCGCCGACAAGATTCTTCCAAGGTAGGGACGCGAGTCCCTTCGCGTCCGTGGCTGGTTTTT
>JAMFSY010000150.1 GCA_026225555.1 Methylacidiphilales bacterium | reverse complement strand
TCACCGTCGCCGGCTTCGGTGACGCCGAGATGCAGCGGGTAATTCCAATCCGGCCCGAGCTCGAGCAGGCGCGCGGCGAGCAACCGGTAAGCATTGATCATCACCTTCGGGTTGCTCGATTTCATCGAGAAAATGAAGTCGTGGTAATTATACTTACGGGCGATGCGGGCGAACTCAACCGCGCTTTCGACCATACCCGCGGGCGTGTCGCCGAAGCGGTTCATGATCCGGTCGGAGAGCGACCCGTGGTTCGTGCCGATGCGCATGGCGATGCCGCGCTCTTTACAGAGTTCCACCAGCGGCTGGAAGGTCTCGTCGATGCGGGCGAGCTCCTCTTCGTACTGGTCGTCGGTGTATTCGCGGATGGCGAATTTCTTTTTGTCGGCGAAATTGCCGGGATTGACGCGGACTTTCTCGACCCATCGCGCGGCTTCCAGGGCGGCGTCGGGCTTAAAATGGATGTCGGCCACGATGGGCACGCCGCAACCGGCGGCGAGCAACTCGGCCTTGATGTTCTTGAGATTCGCGGCGTCCTTCACCGTCGGCGCGGTGATGCGGACGATTTCACAACCAACCTTGACGAGGTCGAGGGTCTGTTTGACGCACTCGGCCGTATCCATCGTGTCGCAGGTGAGCATCGACTGGACGCGGATCGGATTGGCGCCGCCGACGCCGACTTTGCCCACCTTGACCTCGCGGGAATGACGGCGCTGATAGTGATACGGATTGTGGCAGTAGTGGGTCGGCTCCATAAGGGGAAAGATAGTTAAGTCCTAGTGTAAGCGAGAACGGGGGTTTAGGCGAGAATTCTTAAGGTAGGAGGGCAATCGTTACGCAAGAGCGTACGATGTGAGAGACGGGAAACAAAGCGACGGACGCGAGGGACTCGCGTCCCTACCTTATTGGGGTGCGTTCGGCTTGGGGGCGAACTTGATCCCGCCGTCGCCGCTGCCGAGATTCATGGCGATTTTGCCGGAATCCTGGGCATCGAAGAACGTGACGTAGAGCATGTAGCCGATCAGGAAAAGCGCACAGACGGTTTGCAGCGGCTCGAGGATGGCCATGCTAAGCGGGCGGCGACGGATCCATTCAATGACCGAAAGCAAAATATGGCCGCCATCGAGAATCGGCAGCGGAAAGAGATTCAGCAGCGCCAGGTTGACGTTGATGACCATGGCAAGCCAGAGCGCGAGACGCCAGCCATCCGGACTGCTCAGCACCGCGAAGAAAAGATTCATGATGCCGATCGGGCCGCTCAGTTGCGACGGTCCGACGGTCGAGTGGGGCGCAAAGAGCGCGCCGAGAGTGCCCACAATGTCCTGCACGCTTTCGCCCACGCCGTCGAAGGGATTCTGGTGGACGAGACGGATGCTGTTCTCCCAGTCATCGATGCCGATGTCCGTCTGGGGGCCGTCCTTGGGCAGGACCTTGGGCGAGATAGGTTTCTCCGGTGTGATCGTCACGTCGCGGGAAACGCCCGCGTGGATAACGCCCAATTGCAAAGGCGCGTCCGGGTGATCCTTAATCGCGGTGTAGATGGGGGTGATGTCGTAAAGGGGTTTGCCATTCAGCGACGTCACGCGGTCCCCCGCCCCCAACCCAGCCATGGCGGCGGGGCTATAGGGCAGCACCTTCTTGATGACGAGGGCCTCATGCGCAGGCGCGATGCCGATGCGCCGGGGCGCACTCCGTTGCCAGAAGGCATGCGACTCGACTTTGGGCATGACTTCGATCGTCAACTCCTGGTCGCCGCGCTGGACCTCGACCGGAATCGAGGGGGCCGTGCTGGTCACGATGCGCCACATGACGGAATCGCCGATGCCGCCGAAGCGAGTGATCTTGTGGCCATCGATGGAGAGAATCTTGTCTCCCGGCTGGAGATGCGCGTGGTCGGCGGGGCTGTCCGGCAGCACGTAACCGATGGTCGTCGTGGCCTCGGTATCGCTCACCGGCTTACCGACGATCCAGACGACGGTGGCGAAGAAAAAGGCCAGCAGGAAGCTGAAGAGCGGGCCCGCGAACGCCACGATGATCTTCTTCCCCGGCGAGGCGGGCGGCAGGTTCTCGACCTTGATGTCACTTTTGCCTTCAATGACTTCCATCGGCGCCATCTGCGGCAGCGCGACGTAGCCGCCGGCGGGGATGGTGCCCAGGATATATTCGACGCCGTCGACCTTCTTCGACCAGAGCGGCTTGCCGAACCAGATGGCAAATTTATCGATCTTCAATCCACACCACTTGGCGGCGAGGAAATGTCCCAGTTCATGGACAATGATGAGGATGTTGAAAAGGACGACGACCTCCAAAAAGGTCATGACGGAAAAGCAGAACGACGAGAAGGAGAGCCTGAAAAAGGCGGGCACCAAGACCAGGGCGATAAATCCCAGAAAGCCGAGGAACCGGGCATTGGTCCAGACAGAATGGTTCGGCGTCGCGACCCGGGGCTCCCTGGTTATCAAATCGGACTCCGATTCGTGTTCGGGCGGAAGATGCGGGGAAGAGGTGTTCATTGAAAAAAAGAGGAAACGCGTGACCAAGAGAGCCTAGCGCCCGTCTTAACCTATCGCAATTGCAGGCGCTGCTTTAGTTAAAAAATGGTAATGGAAACTGCCCCGCTTATGCATCCAGCCGCGTGCTGAACTGGCGGAGGAAGCGGACGTCATTGTCGCTGAAGAACCGGAGATCGGGCACACCGTGGCGCATGATTGCAATGCGCTCGATGCCGAAGCCGAACGCATAACCAGTATACTTGTCGGCATCGTAACCCACTTGGCGGAAGACCTCGGGATCGACCATGCCGCATCCGCAAATCTCGAGCCATTCGCGGCCCTTTACCTGAGTGCCGGGGCGGGAGCAATCGACCTCGAAGCTCGGTTCCGTGAAGGGGAAGAAATGGGGCCGGAAACGGAATTTCAGGTCCTCGCCCAGCAATTCCCGGAAGAAATATTCCAGCGTGCCCTTGAGATCAGCCAGCGTGACGCCCTCATCGACGACAAGGCCCTCCATCTGGAAGAAGGACATGCCGTGGGTGGCGTCGATCTCGTCGCGGCGGTAACAGCGTCCCGGCGCGATGATGCGGATCGGCGGCTTCCGCTCGAGCATAGCGCGGATCTGCACGGTCGAAGTCTGGGTGCGCATCAGGCGACGGCCTCCCGGCGATTTTCCATCGAGACCCGGGCTGGGCAGCAGGCCGTCTTCCTTGAGATAGAAGGTATCCTGCTCATTGCGGGCCGGGTGATCGGCGGGCGTATTCAACGCGTCGAAATTGAAGATCTCATTTTCGATATCGGGACCGTCGGCGACGGAAAAACCGAGACGGCGGAAGATCTCAATCGCGCGATCGCGCACCTGCAGGACGGGATGGAGCGAACCGGTCGGCTCATATCGGCCCGGCAGGGTGGGATCGAAATCGGCGGCCTCCGCGGCAGCGGTCAGGTCGGCCTTGCGGGCGTCAAAGGCTGCAGCCACGGCCGTCTTGGCCTCGTTAGCGGCCTTGCCCACGATGGGACGCTGCTCCTTGGGGACGCCGGCCATTTTCTCGAGCAGCAGCGGAAGCGCGCCGCTGCGGGCCAGGTACTGGATGCGGACAGCTTCGAGCGCGTCGGCATCAGCGGCGGCGGCAATGGCGGTGAGGATTTGTTCTTTGAGGGAAAGGATTTCGGCCTGCATGGGAATTAAAGACGTAAGCCCTCAAGGAGATCAGGAACGGGCGGCCTTGTGCAAATCAATTCGCTCTTCGGGTCGGGCCCGGGCTCTTTCACCGAGTCCCCAAATCGACAGGTCTCAACATAGCCTTTTCATTTGGAGAACAGCGCCTACGTTGCCGGAATGGACCAAGTTCCTCCCCCGGGCTGGACGGTGCTGCACAACGCGCTCACGCGCACCTTTACCCGCGCCGATTTTGTCGACGCGCTGGCCTTTACCCTCGCCGTGGGCAAATTGGCGGAGGCGGACAATCACCATCCCGATATCGACCTTCGCTATAACAAGGTCTTGCTCAACCTCTCCACGCATAGCGAGGGACACAAAATCACCGCCAAGGATCTGCTCCTGGCGGAAAAAATAAACGGCCTGAGCGAAGCGGACATCCGTCTAGTTAGTGACGATGTGCGCCGTCGCTTCGCCGCCTAGGAATCTCCTTTTTATGAAACGTCACACCCTTGGCTTCCTCGCCCTCTTCTCCCTTGTCGCCATGCTGGCGCCCCGGCCGGCCCGCGCCGACGTGGCCGCCGATCTGGCCTTCACCGCCTTCAGCAATGTCGATATCAACGCGCTCGCGCGCGGCCAGGTGCTGCAGGCCCGTGGGGGTCTGATCGATTTTCAACGCGGCATCACGGCGCAATCGCTTTATATCATCGACGCCCCTCCCGCCACCGTGCAGCAGAAGCTGACTTCCTGGAATCCGGCATCCCACCCGGAACTCAAGGTCTGGATGCACCTGCCGCTGCCTCCTCATCCGGCCGTGACCGATTTTGCCGAACTGCAAAACCTTCCCAACAACAGCTCGGTCGCCTATCTCGAGACCTCCACGGAAAAACTCGATCCCTCCAATCCCTCGCTTCAAGTAAACAAGAACGAAGCCCAGTTGATCAGCGCGTTGCGCAGTTCCGGCTCAAGCGGGCGGGCGCTGCTGGTCAACGCCTGGAGTCAGATTCTTTCCGGGCGTTGCATTAATTTCCTGAGCGGCAATCTCAGCCAGGAAAGCTATGCGGTGAGCGGCGGCGATATCCAGCCCATGGTGGAAATCAAGAGCCTGTTGCGCTCGGACGTGAAGGTTTACCAGCACTACCATCCCCTGCTCGCGGAAACCCCACTTTATAATTCCACCAAGGCAAAGCCGGTGAACCTCTATTATGAGAGCTTCGACGTCGAGGGCGGCGCGGCGCTGGGCACGGGTGCGGTTTACCAAAGCCAGGCCCAGAACCATCGCGCGGCTCCGGTCGATCTGAACAATCCCACGGTCGAAGCCCCTGTCGATCCGGTCGCCCCGACGCAAGGCCCGATTCTATCGGCGGATATCGAGTACTTTGTCAATTACGGCATCTACTCCTCCATCGAGCTGGAGCAGATTTCGCCCGTGGAGGTGAACGGTAAAATCGAGACGCTGGTTTGGCGCAATGACATGGTCTCCACCTCGAACGTGGCCTACCTCCACGGCACCGAGCGGCTGGCCTCCGGCATGATCATGCTGCAGGACGTCAAACAGGCCATCGATGCCTTCCGCTCGGAGTTTAAGTAAGGCTAAGTTTCCCGCCAAACTTTTGTTTGTCATTCCGTCGTTATCAAGCTTTAGTACCGCCGGAGAATTTATGAAACAGAACTTACTGTCAGCGTTGATGATCGCCGCTCTTTGCGCGGTTCATCCGTCCGGACTTTTCGCCGGCGGCAAGGACGATCTCGCCCCGACGATTGCGCCCCCGGCCTCCAATAACATCCCGATCTCTCAGGAATTCGAGATCGAAGGCTCTTATGACAGCGGTTCCGAGATCAAGCAGGGCAACGCGCGCCTCGGCGCCGTGGATAATGCCTACGGCCATGTCGATTATGTGATCTCGCCGCAAATCAAGGACGGCTACCTGCTCCGCTTCGGTATCGACGCGGAACGGAACTCCTTCAGCCTGCCCGCCAGCGCGCCCCTGCCGAACACGCTGCAATCGGTCAACGCCATCATTGGCGCGGACATCGCGGTAAATGACCAGATCCTGGTCCGCGCCGAAGTCCACCCCGGTATCTTCAGTGATTTCGTCAACGTCAGCAGCAGCGATATCGACGCCCCCGTTCAGATCGGCGGCACCTATCTTTGGAACAAGAACTTCCAGATCATCTTCGGCCTCCAGATCGATCTCAAATCGGACCTTCCCATCATCGGCATCCCCGGTTTCCGCTGGCAGTTCGCCGATAAATGGGTGCTCTCCGCGATTCCGCCCAAGCCGCAGCTTCAGTACGAAGTCAACAACGCGCTGACTCTCTATGTGGGCGGCGAGCTGATCGGCGGCACGTACCACCTTAATGATGAATTCGGAACCAATCACGGCCACCCTGGACCGGGCGATCCTGGTGCCAGCAAGCTGAACGGGAACATCGCCGATTACGGTGAATTCCGCGCCGGAGTTGGTTTCACCTGGAAGTTTACGCCCAACGTCAGCCTCGATGTCTCCGGCGGCTACGTCCCCTATCGCGAATACGACGTTCACCCGGATCACATCGGCTTCAACGACAACAACACCATCTTCCACAATAACATTGGCGGCGGTGGTGCCTACGGTGAAGTTGGTCTCAAGGGCTCGTTCTGATTTCTTAGGGAATTTTCCTCAAACTCGGATGGTAGCCGCCGCACGCCGTGCGGTGGTGCCTTTCCCGAAGATAATCGGAGCTTGAGAGCCTTTTCTTCTCTCCTCCACCGCACGGCGTGCGGCGGCTACCTTGAGGTAGGGACGGCAGTCTCTGCCGTTCGACTTATTCCCTACCGCTGCAACACAGCCAGATACTGATCCAGTCGCCGGCAACGCTCGCCATCGCTCCGCTTCACGTAGCAATTGCGCATGTTGATCAGCAGCCGGTGCATCGTCTGCAACGGCGTGCAGCCCTTGGACAACAACGCCCGCTGCTTCTCCGGGATTTCTGAGGCCATCAATTCCCATTCGCCGTCGGAAAGACTCCGCCCGCCGTAATAGGGATCGAAAATGATGCCATCGAGCCGCGCCAGAAAGTGGCCGGGCGCGCCGATCCCCTCGACCGGAATGCCCAGCCGGGCACCAACGAGAATGTAAATCAGCGTCACCGTGATCGGCAGACCTGAGCGAAATTCCATCACCCACGGTAGGTAACAATTCCGTGGATGATAATAATCCTCGCGATTGCCGCCGATGTGCTGCTCATGGCCGAGATAGCGAGAAAGGCATGCCACTTTTTCCCGCGCCGTGGCGTGGGGACTGATGAGACGGCCCACTTCGGAGGCCCATTGATCCAACCGGCGCGAATAAGGTCCGCCATCAAACCCCGGCTGGTCCGCCCGGGCGAGATTCCAGCAGACCTCCTCGAGCTGGCTCAAGGTGCGCAGCTTGGCCAGCCCACGCGAGACATCGCCCAGAGTCTTCGCCTCTTCGATATGATGGATGACCTCCCGCAGGTTCTCCCGGGCCGGGCCGGTGGCCAGGCGCAGGAGCTGATGGTACTCGGGAAGATGGGTATATCCACCTTCGATCAACTTGCCTTTGACCATTCCCACCGTATCGGCATCTCCATCCTGCAGAAGCGAGACGAGGGCTTTTTGTTGGGAAATGGTCATCATAGGCGCTGCTTATCTCCTGAGAGTTATCGGTGTCGACACGACTTCGCCGTGATCGGCGCAAGGCGCGTTGATCGGAACGCCCACGGGCGCGTCGTTCTTCGAGATGACGCCATTCTGGGTCATCCATTTTTCAAGTTCTTCGCCGCTGATGTCCGGCAGCATCTGGCCATTGACCTCGACGCAGGGGGAGAGTTCCTGCCCGCTTTTGCGGATCATCTCCAGACGCTGGGTCGGATCGTTCCAGATATCGCGATCCTCAAACGGCAGGTCGTATTTGCGGAGAACGGCGCGCACGCCCTGGCTCCAGCCGCAAAAGGGTTTCAGATAAGCAATGATAGTAGGTTTTTCCATGGGCCCAGCTTACAGCGGCTTGAGGGCCGCGGCAACTGCCATGGATCATTGCAAGTAGGATGCCAGCTTTTGGATATTCTCCACGTCCTCGTGCATGTCCTCGCTTTTGGGGGTCTCCAGGACCTTGGGCGTGGAGGCCCAGCGGGGGTCCTGCACGATCCACTTGAAGCAGTCGAGCCCGATCTCCCCTTCTCCGAGGTGAGCGTGCCGGTCCACCCGCTTGCCGAGGGGCACTTTGGAGTCGTTTAAATGGAGCCCCAAAACGCGCTTGGTTCCGAAGATTTTTTCGACCTGCGCCACCGTCTCCTCGTAGCCCTCACGAGTCCTGACATTGTAACCGGCAGCGTATAGGTGTGCTGTATCCAGACACGTTCCGAAGCGTTTTCCCGTCGCGACATGATCCAACAGATAGCCCAAATGTTCGAGGCGGTAACCTAAAGCGTTCCCCTGCCCGGCGGTGATCTCCAGAGCCATCTTGCAGCGGAAACCGGGCGTCTTCTTCACAATTTCATCAAGCCCCTGAACAATTCGGTTAAGTCCCGCATCTTCGCCCGCTCCGCCATGGCTGCCCGGATGCATGACGATAAAAGGCAATTCCAGGGCCTCCGCCCGTTCTAGTTCGCCCACCATGGCCTTAACGGAGGTGGCGAACATCTCGGCGTCCTGGCTGGCCAGATTGACCAGGTAGGAGTTGTGCGCAAAGAAATCGATGCCGGACGCCTTTCGCGCCACGCGGAAATCTTTTGCCTCCGTGTCGCTCAAGGGCGGCGCGAACCATTGTTTGTTATTTTTGACGAAGATCTGCGCGGCGGTGAAGCCACAAGCCTGCGCCCGGGCAATGGACTGCAAGACGCCTCCGGCGGTGGAGGTATGTGCGCCAATGAGAACGCCGGGCGGAATGTGCAGAGGCTCCAGAGCCTGGCTCTTCTTCGCGGAAGAGGCCTTGGCTTTGACGGGCTTGGCCTTAACGGCAGCAAGACGAGGTTTAGGCATAAATATATAAGGTAGGGACGGCAGTCCCCTGCCGTCCGACTTTAATGCTCCAACCGCAAAACCACTTCCCCCTGAAGGACCTTCACGCAACAAGTCAGCCGATATTTATCCGGGTCCTTGTTCCATTGATCGAGCACGTTCAATTCTTCGTCGGTCGGCGGCTCGAGATTCTCCATCCCGGAATCAACCGCGATGGCGCAGGTGCCGCACGAGCAATTAAAACAGCCCGCTTCCATCTCGACTCCGGCTTCTTCGCCGGCATCGAGCAGCAGGGTTCCGGCGGGGACTTCGGCGGATTGGCCGCCAGGTAAAAGAGTAACTTTGGGCATAACGTAAAATTCAAAGGGAGACTTGAGACCCTTCGGTTTATAGGATAACGGAGGTTCAGCAAGAAACAATCGCATCCCCATGGAATCCTACCCGGACCTCACTCTTGCCACCACGATCCATAATAATGTGGAACGCTGGATGGAGATGGCCACTTCGTTTGAAAAAGAAGTCGGCCTGCCGGCGGAAATTGTCGTCGTGGACGACGCTTCGACCCTCCCGGCGAAGATCGAGGGTCTGCAATCCGGTGTCCGGCTCCTCCGCAATGAGAAAGCGCGCGGGTTTGGCGGCGCATCCGACCAGGCGCTGCGCGAAGTGAAGACGCCCTTCGCACTCCTGCTCGATGCGGATATTACCTTTCTGCCCGGAGATTTTCGCGCGGCCTTTGAGGCCTTCAAGGCCCAACCCCGCCTGGCGTGGAGCAATTTCCAACAGGTCTCTCTGGAGGGCCACCGGGGCGGCTCCAGCGAGGACGTCATCCCTCCGGCCTGGATTTACGGGCTCGGCAACCAGGTCGTGGGACGCTGGCTGAAGTGGAAGGAGAAGTCGCGGCAGCCGATGGCGCTGAGCGACCGCCAGATCGCCGTGACCATCGCGCACTCGAGTTCCGCCCTGGTGCGGATGCAGCCTTTCCTGGAAATCGGCGGCTTCGATTTTCGCTTCTGGCAATGCCAGTCGGACAACGATGTCTGTCTGCGGCTCGGCCGCGCGGGCTGGCAGGTGGGCGTGGATCAGGTCTACACCGTCCGGCACGACGGCATCGGTGGAAAGACCGGGGGCCGGAACCGCATCTACGATCTTTACCGGGGCAAGCTGCTCTTCTACGAAACGCATCAACCGGCCAGCCAGTTCTATTTGCGGCCCCTTCTCGCCCTGCGGCATTTGCTCGAGGCATTCGTCGCCTGCTTCCGTCGCGGAACCAGGGAGGATCATCTTCGCCCGGCCTTTCGGCTTCAACTCGCCGCCGCCGCTTTGAGTGGTTACCCGGTGAGGCGCTGAGAAACCCGGGATTGTAACAATTTCGAAACAAAGTCAAACGTTCTCCCCCTTTAGGGCGGGAATGTTACAGTGCCCCCCCTCTTTCATGAACGCGACCCGCCGGCAATTTGTCAAAACTCTCTTCGCCGGCGGACAGGCCAGCTTCATCGGACACCTTCTGGCCTCGAATTTACCCGCTGCTCCTACCCCTGAATCCAATCTCAGTTTTCTGATTTTTGGCGATTGGGGCACGCATGGCGGTGTCCCGCAGATGCAGGTCGCCGGTCAAATGACCCGTACCGCCGAAAGCCTGAACCCCGCGTTCATGATTGCCGCGGGCGACAACTTCTACGACGCGGGCGTCCAGGATGTTCACGATGCCCATTGGCAGGCCTCCTTCGAACGCGTCTACGCGGCGAGGTCCCTGCAGATTCCCTGCTATGCCATTTTGGGCAACCACGATTATTGCGGCAACTGCGACGCTCAAATCGAGTACGCCCAATCCCATCCGCGCTGGGTCATGCCGGCCCGTTTTTACACCCACAGTCACACCATCGGCGAAACGGGCACGGTGCAGTTTTTTCATCTCGATACGTGTCCTTTCCTCCGGGATTACCATAAGCCACCGTCCCTAGCCACAAGTCACGATGAAAAGACCTTTGATGCCAGGCAAAGGATCCTGGCCAACGTCTCGACGCAGGACACGGCCCGGCAACTCGACTGGTTCAAGCAGGAATTATCCACTTCGAAGGCCGACTGGAAAATTGCCGTCGGTCATCATCCGATTTATTCCGGAGGAACTCACGGCGATCAGCCGGAACTGATCGAGCAGGTTCTTCCCCTGCTTCGCCAATACGGCGTCCAGGTCTATCTGTGCGGGCACGATCACGATCTCCAACATCTCCAGGCGGACGGAATCAATTTCTTTTGCTCGGGAGCGGCCGGGGCGAGGCTCTATCCGCTTCATCACACCGATCAAATGCGCTTTGCCCAATCCACTTTTGGGTTCATGAGCGCCTCTCTGAAACGAGACGAATTGGCCGTTCAGTTGATCGATGACCACGGAACAATCGTTTACCAGACCACGGTCCCGCGCCCTGTCTGAACCGCGTGATTTAAAAAGAAATCGGAGTGATAGGATTTGAACCTACGACCTCCTGATCCCCAAAAAGGTGGCCTGTCGTCTTACTGTAACACAATTACTGTCACACTTAATTCTTTTCGACCGGCGCCGATTTGCTCAACCTTCTCCCGGTTCTCCCGGATCCTTAGCAACCATATCAAGCAATCCAGCGGCTAAAAGAAAAGAGAACTTGGTAGTCCTCTCTTCTTCCCGTTACCGGCGACGTGATTTCCCACGTACCAGTAGACGACTGTCACGGCTATCGTTCGCGAGGTTCGTGCCAGTCGCCAGCCCGTTGATGAGAACGAGCAGCCCCAAGGACGGTAAACCAATCCACTGGTCAGGCACAAAAGTCATCGCACCTTCCAACAGGATCACGAATCCCAGTTGCCTTCAGCGGATGGCGAAAAGCTATTTTCGCTCAACTGAATACCGTCATTGCTGCAGCGTGCCGTCGTCGGGTTCCTGCACCAAGCTGGGCCTGATCTCGATGACGTATTTGTCGATCCAGGCCAGTGCCCGGTCACCTATCGGGATCATCCGGTCTTTCTTCCCCTTGCCCACCACAACCCAAGCCTAAACGCCCCCCACTACCATGAACATACCAACCAACCCATTCACTCCTAAACCCGCTGCGAAGCCTCGTGCTGCCACGCCACCACCACCGCCGCCACCCTTCATCCCTGTCGCTAATTCTACCGGCGGCAGCGATGATGGGGGCGGTGGCGACGACGATGCGGCCGCGGCGGAAGCCGCGCGCCGTTTCGATCACCGCCAGGATTTTCTCACCTCCCGCCATGCGGAGTGGTGCGTCCTGACCGCTGATTTCAAGGCTGCTATCGGCACGGAACGCGTGAAGTGCCACACGAAGGTGCTCCGCTTTTTCGCAGAGCACTTGCTCGACGAAACGCATATCGCTCCCTGGCCCGATCTCTGGAAGTTTGCCCAGGCCATCGAGACGTTGAGGGGGCCGGACGTCGAAGACTATCAGTTTACTTTCGGCGGCAACTTCGGCTCGACGGGCGAACTTCCGGCTGTGCCCAGCCGTGCGTTGATGAGCGATTTCATCAACCTGGGCAGCTACGTCACGACGCCCTCATTCATGACGGATCGTCCACCACGCGGCGAGCTGGTGGTTGCCATCGAGAAGAAGTTGCTCGATGCGAAAGCGGCCAGTTTCTTGTTCCTGCCGATCCGCGACGGCCTCAAGGGCTGGCGTTTCTTCAACGCCTTCATGCTCGGTTTTAACTGCCTCCCCGCTG
>JAMFSY010000149.1 GCA_026225555.1 Methylacidiphilales bacterium | reverse complement strand
TCTTCCAAAAGCCGAGCACCCTGCAATCGGCGTTCTTCCATCTGCTCATAATCTCGTCTCTTGCTCATTCCTCCTTGAAGCAGGAAACGCACCAATATGTCAGTCTGTTATGCAGAAATCAGTAGGTCCGGTCTCCATTCTTCGGGAGGCATGGGAATAAGAATTAATGCGGAGCGTAACGGACTCATCACGGACTGCACGCCTCGTAAGATTTCAGCAAGGATGCAATTTTCGGTTGGACGAGATGATTTAAGGAGAACTCCAATGTGGCGATGAATCCTGGTGGAACGGGGATGGGCGAAGGTTCCGATTCCGTGTTTTCGATAGATTAACCCGCGATTTTCCAAGTCGGTTAATGCAAGCCGAACTGTTACGCGACTAACGGCAAAACGCTGGCAAAGCTGATATTCGCTTTGGAGCGGGAAAGCCTTTGGTTCTTTGTTATTCAGAATTTCCTCCGTAAGAACGGATACGATGTGGCTCCGGGCCGTTACGGGACGGCCTTCTGAGGAGCCTAGTTTTTTTAGCAGTCGGTAATTCACGTGTATGCCTCAAAAGGTGCGGCGGTAATCGGGCTTACCGAAGGCCCGAAGGAATGGCAACAGCAAAACACGGTGCAGCGTTCGTGTCGTCGGCTTTATTCGCCGTGACATGCTCATTCGTGACGTCTCGACAATCTGCCAAGACCAAGGACAAGAGAAGGTTTGGCCAAAATTTAGTGAAACTCCGAAATCAGGCTGGCCTGACGCAAGAGAAACTTGCCGAAGCCGTTGAAATTTCGACCCGACATTTACAATACATCGAGTCTGGCACATACTGGCCTCAGCTTCCAACGCTGCGAAAATTGCGGAAAACGCTGAATGTAACTTGGGAAACTTTGTGCGACTAACGCAGAATGGCAGATGCTTTGTTTTCACGGTAGAGGTTTAATCGGTTGGCAGAGCAAGGGATTAACTTCTTTCCAGAAGAACTTGGTAAGAAGTTGATTTATCTCGGTTATATCCCTAGCAGTTTTCGGGCTTATGGGTTGCGATCCGGCAGTCGTTATTTCAACTCTTTGCTGCTCTTGCGCCATTTTCATGGCTTTCAAGAAAAGCTTTTTTGGCACTTCAACCGAGATTGTAAATTCGAGCAATTCATTCCGTAGTTTGCGGCAAGCTCTTTGATCCCCGAGTAAAGCTTGAAGTTCCAAATGCCGGTCTTGGGGATGTCTCGTTTTACGGCGTTCATCGTGATCTTCCCATTGGCTCATTCCATCCGGCATGATGACCAATGGAAATTCCTTATCTTCAATCTCAATGAGGTAATAGAAGATCGGCAGAGTTTGCGGCGATTGAGTCATGGCGGCCTCCATCGGGGCTAAGGACTTACTCTACATTGCCTAAGCTTGCAAGGGCAAATACCTAACCGGGGTAGGTACTCATGGCTTTACTGCGAGGACAGGGTAGAAGCGTGCCATACCGCAAATCCAAGCCTTCCGTTCAGCGCCTACGCTTCGGCAAAAATCTATTTCGGTTACGTAAAAACCTCAAACTTACCCAGGCACGCCTGGCTGAAATGGCCGAAGTAGAATGGAAATACATTCAGTGGCTTGAGTATGGCCGGTCGTGGCCATCCTTGCCGGTACTAGGTCGCTTGAAAAAAGCTCTTGCCTGCGACTGGAACGAACTTTTGGAAGGATGCGAGGAAATTAAACAAGCGAAGGGGTGATGTCGGTTAGAAAATTTGCAATAAATTGGTCTTTTCACCGCGAACTGATATGAGATGTAGTTATGGGAGACATCGCATCATGGGCAAAGGAAAAGGGATGGTGGCGAACTCAACGGTTCCGCCTCGGCTTCTTCAAGTCTGATCCCGAAGAGTACGCTGGTCTTGAAAGCGGCTATTGGTCAATCGTGCGACTGTCGGGAAAACTTCTAACGGTGGGAGTGCTTTTTTCGCCTGAACAAAGAGAGTATTTTCCCAAAGTTGCCGCTACATCAGAGGCGAAATTTAAGGTATTGAGGCACCAGGGATTTATTTGCGATGCAAGCGGCGTCCGACGCAGTTCCGCTGGATTTTGGTCGGGCCGGTCTAAAATCGACAAGATCAACGAGTCGATGCAAAAAACATTGACCCTCCTGCGGGAAATTGGAATCGAGCCAAGCCCGGCTTGCATTGATTGTGGTGCGAAGGACAACTTGGAATGCTACAGGGTAACTCACACCATCCTACTGCCCAAGCTTCTGTGTCCAAGCTGCGTAAAGGAAATTCAGTCTGCTATCGAAAGCGGGCGCAGCGGCTATCCCCGTAACGCTACGCTTGTCAAAGGCGAATTGCTCTAAGACGGTGCTCTTTCCGTTATTGCTTTTGCTGTGATAAGAGCGATTTCACTTCTGCTTCCACTAAACCGTTGATGGAAGACAGATGTGCTCGGTAATTCCGGCTCCGAACCAAGCCGATGACAAATCCGATCAACGGCAACACGATTAATGCCAGTAAGAGAGGCAAGATTGAGAGTACCCAAAATGTGTGCATTGCTGGATTATGCGGGGAAGCTTCCTGGCCCGAAGCGACAGCCAAGATCCCAAAGACGATGACAAAAAGAATCAGCGCGGATTTGAATGCGGAAAGAGGTCGCCGGCCCGCAAGCTTTTCGGCATTCCCGTTCAGTTTAAGGGCGCTGTCTGTTGAATGATTCACGCAGGCAACATCGACATTAGCCAAAAACAGGACTGTCATACGCTGGCCACTGACTATCGGAAAAGTTTCACCGAGAAGGTTGAAGGTGTTCTCGCCTCGATCTGCCTTCAATCGAATTGATTGAATAACCGTTGATCGAACTGACTTTGAGGACGGAACAAAGTACTGTGATGAAACCTCGATCCAGGTCGATCTCGCTCCAATCAAGCCTTTGCAATTCGGCTGTCCTCAACCCTGCGAAAGCTCCTAGAGCCAAGTAAGGCCGCAAGGAGGCATCCGCTTTCGTAAGCAAGCTGGCGATTTGTTCTGGCGTGAAGATGGAAACATTTGATTTGGTTTCCTTGTATCGCACCATGCCCGGAAATGGGCTGTAACCCTTGAGCAAGTGACCCTGTTTTTCCGCCCAATTGCCGCACGTCCCCAAGACGCGGCGCATATCGTTTTTGGTCGTGGCTCCGAGCTTCAAGCCGCCAACCCATTTATCGAGGGCAGGCGTCGTAAGGTCGCTTAGGGACAGGCCGGGAAAGGCTTCGGCCAACTGGCGCGTGAACTTCCGGCAAAGAAAGATGTAATGGTCGGAAAGCCCCGCCTGTTCCCGTGAACGGGCGAATTGCTCGGATATTTCACTCAGAGGCAACCTGGGTACATCGGTACGATGATGCCGCAGGAAAAACTCCACCGCTTCACGAATCGTGGCTTTCCCGAGCTTCGTCACCGCTTGCGCGTGCTCCTCCACGGCCACATGAAGCGCGTAGTTCGGCGCGAGAACCCTTCGGGCGGCTACTAGGCTTTCCAAGTCAGGGGTGGCCATTCCTGCTACAGCCTCCGCAAGATTCGTCAACCCACCGAGAACTTGTGTGGCGACTCGTTTCGCTTTTGATTTGTCGCGGAAATTCTTTAAAATCCGCTTTCCTCCCTCGTAATATGCGAGTTGGAACATCGGCTTACCGCGATTGACCGAGGGATATAGTTTGACTGTCTGCTTACCATTTGAGATTTCTGTTGCCATATACCGTATGGCGCGTTGTCCACTGAATGCACTTGCTATGCAATTCGCTATGCAGAGGCCCGCTACTCACGTAAGTAGCTCTAGTTGGAGGCTTTTCTAATAGCTTGTCGAAGGATCAGTTCCACCTCGGTAAAAGCACAAGAAGCAACTGACCTGATCCTTCGACAAGCTCAGGATGACTTCTTTTTCCGCAACTTCCTACCGGCGGAGATTGCTGACGGCCAGATCGATCACTTCATCGCCTCTTCCGCTCAGCACCGCCTTCAGCGCCCAGAGGTTGAAGCCGACCGCCTGCTCCAGCTTGATGGTCGGCGGCATGGAGAGCTCCATCCGATTCACTACCACATCGACGAGCGCGGGGCCATCGTGGGCGAAGGCTTCCGCCAGGGCGGAGGGCAGGTCGGCGGGATCTTCCACGCGACGGCCAAATAACCCTGCCGTTTTGGCCAGTTCGGCGAAGTTGGGATTCTGCAATTCGGTACCGTAGCCGAGGAACCCCGCCGCCTTCATTTCCAACTCCACAAAGCCGAGTGCGCCATTATTGAAGACCACGATCTTGATCGGGATTTTCAATTGGTGGAGGGAAAGCAAATCCCCCAGCAGCATGGCCAGTCCCCCGTCACCGGAAAAGGTCACGACTTGGCGTCCGGGGAATTCCAACTGCGCGCCGATGGCCTGGGGCAGTGCGTTGGCCATCGAGCCGTGGTTGAAGGAGCCGAGCAGGCGGCGCTTTCCGTTCATGGTGAGATAGCGCGCGGCCCACACGGTGGGCGTGCCGACATCGCAGGTGAAGATCGCATCGGGTGAGGCGGCTTCATCGACCATCCGGGCCAGATATTGGGGATGAATCGGCTTCCGGCCGGGATGGCCCACGGCCAGTTCATCCAGTCCCTTGCGGACTTCCTGGTAATGATGAACGCATTTTTTGAGATGCTGGTCCGTGGTCTTGGTTTCGAGCTGTTCAAGCACGGCGGTCAATGTCGCCTTCACATCGCCGATCAGGCCAAGGTCAAGGCGGGTGCGACGTCCCAGGTTCTCGCCCCGGCGATCGATTTGGATGATCGTCGCCTTTTCCGGATAGAACTGCGTATAGGGAAAATCAGTCCCGAGCATCAATAGGGTGTCGCATTCCATGATGGCGTGGTAGCCCGAGGAAAAACCAATCAGGCCGGTCAACCCCACATCATAGGGATTGTCGAACTGGATATGCTCGCGGCCTCGCAAGGCGGAGACGATGGGGGATTTCAGCTTCTCCGCCACCTGCATCAATTCGGCATGGGCCCCGGCGCAACCGGCGCCACCGAGGATGGTGATGGATTTGCCTTTGTTCAGCGCCGTCGCCAGACGCCCAATTTCCTCCGGCGAGGGTTGCAGGGTGGGTTGAAGCCGTTTGATGCTGGCGCTGGGCTTGCGATAAGTCGTCTGCTTGAGCGCGATATCTCCGGGAATGGCAATCACGGAAACGCCCTGCTTGGCCAGCGCAGTCTGGATCGCGATTTCCAGCACGCGTGGAATCTGGCTTGGTTGCGAAATCAACTCGCAGTAGTGGCTGCAATTGCGAAAGAGCTGGTCGGGATGCGTTTCCTGGAAGTAGTTGCTGCCGATCTCCTGACTCGGGATGTGCGCGGCGATGGCCAGCACGGGGACGCGGCTGCGATGGCAATCGTAGAGCCCGTTGATCAGGTGCATGTTTCCCGGTCCACAACTCCCGGCGCAGACCGCCAGTTCACCGGTGAGATGCGCCTGGGCACCCGCGGCGAAGGCGGCTGTCTCCTCGTGCCGCACGGGAATCCATTCGATCTTCTTGCGCTTGCCGATTTCCTCCAGGATGCCGTTGAGCGAGTCGCCCACCACCCCGTAGATCCGTTTGACCCCCGCGGCTTCGAGGGTTTCCATGATGATTTCGGACAAGTTTTTTTGCGCCATAATATCTCCCTTGAATTGCTGGCCGATGCCGGTTGATGGATGAAGTAGCCCGGCGGAAACTGCTTCCCGCGTGGACCGCGCCCAAACTTCGTTTAGGTTGGCTGAACACGCAAACGGGTTGCCAGTTAAAAAGAGGTGACGAGTCCTTCCTGCCCGTGTTTGGTTGACCTTGTTGCCGGGTTCCTTCAAAAAGGCGAGGGTGGGCGAAAGCTCTTCCCCCATATTTGACTCCATCCCCATGCTAAAACATCTTGAAATCACCAAGGGCCGCCTGGTCCGGTTTGCCAACGAACTCAAAGCCCTGCTTTACCCCCGGTCGGTCGGACTGGAGAAACTGGAAGTCTATTCGGCTCCCGATCGCATTTCTTACCCGGAAGCCGTCAAGGGAAAGTACCGCGCGGCGAAGGAAGGGGACGTTTTTGGTCCCGGTTGGTCGACCCATTGGTTCCGCATCGATTACCTCATCCCCAAGGAATGGGCGGGCGAGGAAGTGTTGCTCCATTTCGATTCCTCCTCGGAGGGATGTGTCTGGAAGGACGGCGTACCGATCCAGGGATTGACGAGCTACAATTGGGGCCCGGAGGATATCCGTTCCTATTTCACCCTGGCCCCGCATGCCCGGGGGAGCGAACGGGGCTCCCTTTATGTGGAGACGGCGATCAACGGCATGTTTGGCCTGAGCAACGGGGGAGGGGGCGTGCAAAAGGATTCCCTCGGACATCTGCGCCACGCCCGTCTCGTCGTGCGCGACCGCGCGGTGTGGGACTTGATGTGGGATTTCGCGATCATCAAGGAGATGGCGGAGAAGCTGCCCGCCGACGGCCTTCACCAGGGTCCGGCCCTGACCGTCGCCAATGAAATCGTCAACGCGGTGATCTTGGATGATCGATCGACCTATGCGAAAGGCCGCGCCATCGCGAAGAAGTTTCTTCAGGCCAAAAATGGCGACCGCACTCACCATGTTTCCGCCATCGGACATGCGCACATCGATACGGCGTGGCTCTGGCCTCTGGCCGAGACCAAGCGCAAATGTTACCGGACTTTTTCGACCGCAGTCCGGATGATGGACGAATACCCGGAGTACAAATTCGTTTGTTCCCAGGCGCAGCAACTGGTTTGGATCAAGCAGCAACACCCCGCGCTCTACGCCAAAATCAAGGCCAAGGCCAAGAAGGGGCAGTTCGTTCCCGCCGGGGGAACCTGGATCGAGCCCGATTGCAATATCCCTTCCGGTGAATCGCTCGTCCGCCAGTTTCTCGTCGGCCAGCGTTTCTTTGAAAGAGAATTCGGAGCCATCTGCCGCGAGTTCTGGAATCCCGATGTCTTCGGTTATTCCGGCGCGCTGCCCCAGATCATGCGCGGCGCGGGCATCCGTTATTTCCTGACGCAGAAGCTTTCCTGGAACCAGCTCAACCGGCCGACCAGCAGCACCTTTTTGTGGGAGGGCATCGACGGCTCGCGCGTGTTGACCCATTTTCCGCCGACCGATACTTACAACGCGGTCGTCACCATCGATGAGGTCCAGAAGCACATCACCAATTTCAAGGACAAGGAACGGGCGAGCGAAAGCTATATGCTCTTCGGCTATGGCGACGGCGGCGGAGGCCCGACCGAGGAAATGCTGGAGCGATTGCGCCGACTCAAGAACGTGGCCGGTTTGCCCGAAGTCGCGATCCGGACACCGCAGGAATTTTTCCAACGTTGCGACGAGGATCTGAAGGACCCGCTGGTCTGGTCCGGCGAACTCTATTTCGAGCTTCATCGCGGGACCTACACCTCGCAGGCCGCCAACAAGCGCGACAATCGCCGGAGCGAGGAACTGCTCCACGATGTCGAGTTCCTGGCCACGCTGGGGCGGCAGCTCAAGGGCGCGCGCTATCCGAGAGCCGAGATCAACCGGCTCTGGGAAACGGTCCTGCTCAATCAATTCCACGATATTATTCCCGGTTCCTCGATCCGCGAGGTCTATGAGGATTCCGCCCGCGATTATGCCGAGGTGCTCGGCTCGGCGGCCAAGTTGCGCGAGGATGCGATCCAGCGTTTTCTCCCGGCGGCAAAAGGTGAAAACGTGCTCGCACTCAATACGCTAAGCTGGCCCCGCCGCGAAGTCGTCCAGCGTCCGGGTTCCAAGAAGCTGACCTTCGCCGAGGCCCCCGCCTATGGTTACACCGTGAGCGAACCGGAATCGGCGACCGCCGCTCCGGTCACCGTTCAGGAGAGCAAGCAGGGCTTTACCCTCGAAAACGGTCTGGTCCGCGCGAAGCTCGATCGGCAGGGACGCCTCACCAGTTTCTTCGACAAGCGCCACTCACGCGAAACCATTTCCCCTGGTGGAAAGGGCAATCAATATGTCCTTTTTGAGGACCAGCCCGAGCGCTGGGATGCTTGGGACGTCGATATCTATCACCTGGAAAAAAGCCGCAAGGTGGATGAGGTGAAGGCGATCCGCATCGTCGAGAGCGATCCTCTTCGCGTCACCGTGGAGGTGGAGACAACCGTCAGCGCGACGGCGTCGCTGGTCCAGCGGATCTCGCTTTCCGCCGAGTCGCCTCGCCTCGACTTCGAGGCTGAGGTCGATTGGCGGGAAAAGAATCAATTTCTCAAAGTGGAGTTCCCGCTCGCGTTGCGCAGCGATTACGCCACGTATGAAATTCAATTCGGTCATGTGCGGCGGCCGACCCACTTCAATACGACCTGGGATTTCGCCCGGTTCGAGGTGAGCGCGCATCGCTGGGCCGATCTCTCCGAACCGGCCTATGGCGTCGCGCTGCTCAACGATTCCAAGTACGGCTACGCCTGCCACGGCAATGTGCTGCGCCTGTCCCTGCTGCGCGCGCCCAAGTCGCCTGATACCGAGGCCGACATGGGTAAACACCATTTCCGGTACGCGCTCTTTCCGCATGCGGCGGGTCCTCAACTTGGCGGCGTCATTCCCGAGGCGGCGGCGTTCAATCAGCCGTTGCGGGTCTACGCGGCGGAAAGTGCTCCTTCAAGCGAAGGATTCTTCGCGTTGGATAATCCCGCCGTCGTCCTTGATACAGTCAAGCTGGCCGAAGATTCCGACGATCTTGTTCTCCGGATTTATGAGTCCCACGGCGCCCACCAGGTGGCCACGTTGCAAAGCCGCTTGCCCCTGGGAAAAGTGACGCGGGTCGATCTGTTGGAACAGGGAAACGAAACCGTCGCGAAGACCTCCGGGGCGATCAAATTGGCCTTGCGGCCTTTCGAGATCGTGACCTTGAAAGTCTCTCGATAATGGCTCACGCGTAGGAGTCGACCAGCGAGAAGACCTTCAGCCGTTGCCGCAGGGCGGCGACGGGAAGGTCCTTCGCGGTTCGCAGGGTAAGGCGCCGCGGCTCGTCCGGATAGAGTGAGATGAAGTTGTCGTCGGCCCGGTGGCTGATGCCGGGTAGCTCGAACGCGGTCGAGGGTTGGAATACGCGCGAAGACAGAGTCAGCTCGTAACAACGCGGCGCGGTTTTTTTCAGCCCGATACGGATCGGATCCCTCGGCAATTCCATGTTTCGCGGCGCCGTCAGGTAGACGGTTTGCCGTGAGACAATCTTCCCGCCCATCGCCAACTCGGCGCGGAGGTAAAGAGACGGCGCGCCGTATTTCTCCATCTCCATCTTGAAATCAAACGAGAGTTGGCGCACGGCTTCACCATAGCGCAGCGCGACTTTCTTTTTCCCGCCGCGCAGTTTTCCCGTCTTCAAGTGACATAAGGCCCACGACAAGATACCGGCGCCATCCTTCATCCCGTCGAAGACGGTATGGAGATGAATTTCGTGCAGAGTGCTGCGCAGGGTATTGCTCGCGCTGTGGTAAGTCTCATCCCCGGGAACATGAGCCGAGATCAGCGCGGGGGCGAAGAAGCGCTTCGCCTCGTAATGCAGTGCCTTCCAGCGTCCGCCGAACTCGATCCCACTCCACGACGCGACCGGCCAGCAATCGTTGAGTTGCCAGTAAAGCGCGCCCATGGTGCGCGGCATGGCGCGGCGGAAATGTTCCACCCCGATCTTCATGCAGTAGGCCTGGTTGAGTTGAGAGAGATAAGCCAGGGTTGGATAATCCTTGGGGAACCGGTAGAGGCGCGAAACGTAGTCGAGAATGATCAGGTTTCCCGCGCCATTCTTTTGGTGGTTCTCCATTTCCGGGCCAAAGATATTCCACTTCTCCGGCTTGCAGTAGGTGGCCGCGATTTCGGGCGAGCTGTATGACTGCATGCCGAACTCGGAGCAGAAGCGGAAGTTCAATTCCTCATACCGCTTCACCGGCTTTCGCGCATGCCAGACGTCCCAGAAATGGGCGTCACCCGCGCGCTCGTTGTTGAAGCCCTTTTCGTAACCCTCCGGATTATGGGGAGAACAAGGCCAGTAGGCGGTCGTGCCATCCCAGGCGGCAACGGCGTCGGGCAAGACGCGGTAGAAAAGGTCCTCGTAGGCCTTTTTCCGCTTCGCCGTCTTCACGATTTCCTGGGGCATTTGCTCGATCTCATTGTTCCCGCACCAGAGGGCGAGACATGCGCGATGAGCCAGTCGGCGGACCTGCTGCGAGGCTTCCTTGGCGGCGGAGGCGAGGAACATCTTGTCCCCGGGATAGAGCGCGCAGGCGAACATGAAGTCCTGCCAGACGAGCAGGCCCTTCTCATCGCAGAGATCGTAGAAATCCTCCTTCTCATAAATGCCGCCGCCCCAGACGCGGATCATGTTCATGTTAGCCTCGGCGGCGCTGGTCAACAGGTCGTCGTAGAGCGCGCGGTCGGCCTCGGTCACGAAGCTGTGGGCCGGAATCCAGTTCGCGCCCTTGGCGAAAAGGGGACGTCCGTTGACGACGAATTGGAAGCTCTCGCCAAACTCGTCCGGGTGACGATCAAGCACGATGGTCCGCAGGCCGATTTTCTTCCGCCAGCGATCGATGACCTTTCCCTTCTCATCCAGCAGTTCGAGCTCCACTTCATAGAGAGGCTGATCGCCATGCCCATTCGGCCACCAGAGTCGGGGCTTTTCGATCGTTGCTTGCAGATTCTCGATCGAGGTGACTTTTTCCCCATTTAGAAAAACGGTCCCCCGGAATAGTCCCTTTTCCTTTCGGCTCAGGGAGGGTTCGAAAGTCAGGCGGACTTTTCCATCTTGATGATTCTGGACCACCCGGATCGATTCGATCCGGTTCGCGCTCCAGCCTTCCAGATAGATCGGCAACCAGATGCCTGAAGAGGGCAGGCGCGGGCCCCAATCCCAACCGAACGAGCACTGTTCCTTTCGCACCAGGGAGGCGCCTCCTACCGGGTCGCACCATTCGGGGAAGTGATCGGGCTTTTTTTCCTGGCGGATGACTTCCATCGGACTACGAAAGGTGATTTCCAGAAGATTCTTTCCGGCTTTGAGATGGCTTCCAACTTCGATGCGCTGGGCCGCGAACATGTTCTCGCTCCGGGCGATCTCCGTTCCGTTCAAGGTCAATGTCGCGAAGGTATCGAGTCCTTCGGCAACGAGCTCGATCCGCTCGCGGGTAAAGAGCGCTGGCGCCGGTACGAACTCGCAGCGATAAATCCATCCCTTCTTCTCGATCCATGCCAACTGCCGTTCATTGCTACCCCAGAAAGGATCGGGAATTTTTCCCGTCCGGCGCAGATCGGTATGAACGCAACCGGGTACGCGGGCGGGAAGCCACGCTTGCGATTCGGCGGAACGAAAAGTCCAGGAAACGGGAAGATCTTGGCGCAAAATGGAGGAAGAGGAGGGCATAGGATGTGAATAAAGATTAGATTTGTGCTAGCGCTAGCACAAGATTTTCATCGACTCGTCGTCCAAGTACTTGTCCGGGTCGCGTGCCCGCTTTAGCGTTACCTCGTGTCCCGTCCCAAGCTCTCCCCCGTTCCCGCCAAACTTGCCGACATCGCCGCCGCTACCGGTTTGAGCCTGAGCACGGTGAGCCGGGTCCTGAACCGGCGCAAACTCCACGAGCGCCTGAGCCGCAAGACCACCGAGCGGGTCCACGCTGCAGCGCGACGGCTTGGCTACCTTCCCCATCACGGAGCCCAGGCGTTGGCGACCAATCGCAGCTTGGTGATTGGAGCCGCCGTTCCTCCGAATCCCGTGGGGCGTAAAGAAGAGAGCTCTCCCTTGGGCGATGAATATCTGGGCAAGCTGCTGGGGCACGCCGAGGTCTTCTTTCGCGCGCGGGGTTTTGATCTGCTGCTCTTGAATGCCGCCGACTCCAAGAGTCTGTGCGCTCGTTCCGCGGCGAAATTTCGGGCACGCCAGATCGACGGTGTTCTCCTGGCGGGAAACACTTCCGCCCTAACGCTGCGGACTTTGGAATTGGAAGGCGTACCCGCAGTGGCGGTCGATTACGCCGGGCCACTTGCCGCGGGTTCGCATGTCGGTCTCGATAACCGTGGCGCGATTGCCGTAGGTCTCGATCATCTTCAATCCCTCGGCCATCGGCGCATCGCTTTTCTGGGTCGGCATGGCCGGACGGTCTATGCCGATATTGCGGTGCGCCGTCGGGCTTTCCGTGAGGAGATGGCTCGGCGCGGCCTAGCCTCAGGCTCGAGTTCCTTCGCCGACTGGCCCGCGCCTGAAATCCAAGGAAGCCAGGAATCCGGAGCCTGGGCGGCGGATCAAATCGCGGCCCTTCCCCTGCGCCGTCGCCCTACGGCGATTCTTACGGTGGATGATGTTCAGGCCTTTGCGGTGGTGCAGCGCTTGCGGGAACACGGACTCTTTTGTCCGCTGGATGTGAGCGTCGTGGGCTTCGACGATTCCTCGCCCGCGCGCCTTAGTTCACCTGCGCTGACGACGATCGATCATGGTCTGCAAGTCATCGCGGAACGGGCTGGCGCTGTCCTTCTTGAATGCATCGAACATCGCCGCGAGGGAAAGGTCTTTCCACCGGTGCGGGAGAAAATTCCAGCCCGCCTGATCAGACGGGAAAGCACCGCGCGGGCCATACGTTGAGCGAGTCAATTCGCTAAACGATCAGCCGGCAGGCGGCCTGCCATTTTTCGAGATCAATTTCCCCGGTTGATTTTGTATGGGCTGTGGGATCGACCGCTTCGAAAAAGTGGGCCTTCTTCATATTGGCCACGAGCTCGATCTTGATATTCCGACGGGCATCGATTTGCGAGTTGGAGCGAGCGATAAAGGGATGGCTGCCCGTGTGCAGGTAGAGATAACTTTCCGCGCCCATCAACTCGGCGATCTCCAGATTGGCCTCAATGAGATGGGCGGGGTTGGGGTCCTGGCACACGGCGCGATCTTCCAGGTCCTCGGGCCGGATGCCGAAATAGACTTTCTTGTTGATCCACGGGATGAGTTGGGAAGCCTGCTCTTCGGGAACACGAACACAGAAGGTTTTGCTGGTGGAATTCTTTCCCGTTTCGACGAAGACAAGACCGCCGTTCTGCTCGGAAAGAATCCCCTCGAAAAAGTTCATCGGCGGACTGCCGATAAAAGCGGCGACAAACATATTTGCGGGCTGATTATAGATCTCCAAGGGCTTGGCCAGTTGCTGGATCCGGCCGTCCTTCATCACGCAGATGCGGTCGCCCATGGTCATCGCCTCCACCTGATCGTGAGTCACATAGACCATTGTGGTCGAGAGGCGGCTATGCAGTTTGGATATCTCCGTGCGCATCTGCACCCGCATTTTCGCATCGAGATTGGAAAGCGGTTCGTCGAAGAGGAACACTTTGGGTTTACGCACGATGGCCCGCCCCAGAGCGACCCGTTGCCGCTGACCGCCGGAGAGCGCTTTCGGTCGGCGTTCCAGCATCTCGCCGCTGAGCCCCAGGATCTGGGCGGCACCGCGAACCCGGCTATCGATTTTCGCCTTGGGGTAGTTCCGCAATTCGAGGCCGAACGCCATGTTCTTATAGACCGTCATATGCGGGTAGAGCGCGTAATTCTGGAAGACCATGGCGATATCGCGGTCCTTCGGCGCGACATCGTTCATCCGCTTCCCGTCGATGTAGATGCTGCCCGCGCTGATTTCCTCCAGGCCTGCGATCATGCGCAGCGTGGTCGATTTGCCGCAGCCGGAGGGACCGACGAAAACCATGAACTCCTCATTCTCGATGGCGATGCTGACATCCTCCACAGCCGTGATCCGTCGGCCCTTTTCGTCGGTGTAGATCTTGGAGACATTTTCAATGAGGACTTTTGCCATGATGTTGTGCGTTGGAGATCTTTGCGTCAGCCCTTGACCGCTCCCGTGGTCAGGCCGGCGATGAATTCTTTCTGAAGCATCAGAAACAGGACCATCACGGGAGTGATGGAAATGACGGTGCCCGCCATGAGCAGGCCATAGTTGATCGAATAGAGTCCCTTGAGTTGAGCGATCTTGACCGCCAGGGGATATTTTTCCGGCGTCTGAAAGATGATCTGAGGGCCGATATAGTTATTCCAGCAACCGAGAAATGTGATCAGGAGAAAGGCACCGATCATCGG
>JAMFSY010000148.1 GCA_026225555.1 Methylacidiphilales bacterium | reverse complement strand
TTTTCTCGCAACGGATGATTTCCTTCAGCGCGGGCAGGGGAACCTTCTTTTGAATCGAGGCATCGTGGGGCGCGAGCGTCTCCAACGCCTGGGCGGCGAGCTCGCGCCATTCCTCGGGCGCGGTCGGGCCGGTGACGGCGACGATCATTTCCTGGGTGAGGAGCCGCGAGGTCTGGTAGGCGGCGATGTCCTTGAGCGTGATCGATTCGATCGTCTCCACCGTGCCGAAATTTTTTCCGGCGTAGGGATGGCCGGGATAGAGCGCGGCGCGGATGAGATCGCGTGCGGCGGCCATGGGATAATCGTGTTCCGCCTGTAAAAGGGAGAGTTGCTTGCGCTTTTCCGTCTGCAATTCGGCCTCGGTCGGCGCTGTTTCCGTCAGCATTTCGAGGAAAAGATCGAGGCCCGGTTTCCAGTCGGGGCTGAGCAGTTCGAGGGAAAGCGTGGCGCTGTTGTTCCCGGCATCGCAATGGAGCGCGCCCCCGAATTGTTCCACCTCGAGCGCGAGCTGTTCGGCGTTGTGTCGATGGGTGCCCTTGACCAAAAGATTGGCGGCGAGACGGCCCAGTCCCGATTTGCCCGCCGGTTCGGTGGGCAGGCCGCCAGGCAGAACAGCGCGCAGGGAAAGCAAGGGCAGCGTGTGCTGAGGCATGTAGATCGCGCGGTTTTGTTTGCCGAGCGGAATGAGTTGAGGCGCAGGCCGTTCGTTGGCGATACCGGCAACCGAGGCAGCGGTGGAGGCCGCCGTCTTGGGAACGAGCGAGATGAGATTTTCGTGCTCCGTATGAAAATAACGTTGCGCGACGGCAAGAACTTCTTCGGGCGTGACCGCCTGGACCCGCTCGTGGTAGCGCTGGCTGAAATGGGGGTCCCGCTGGAAGATCCAGCCCCGTCCGAGGGCGGCGGCCTTGCCCGACATGGTTTTCTGGCCATGGACTTGATGGAGCAGGCTCTGGCGTTTCGCACGGTCCAGTTCACCGGCATCCGGCGCGGCCTCGCGGAGGGTCTGGACCTGGCGATTAATCTCCGCCAGAAGTGTCTCCTCCTTTTCCGGCGCGCAACGGGCTTCGACGCCCCACAAGCCGTGTCCTGGAGGGGCGTAGGCAAAGGCCTCGATCTGTTCGGCGAGGCCGAGCTTTTCGACGCAACTCTGGTTCAGGCGCGAGCTGCGTCCGCCGCCCGCCAGTGTGGCGAGGAGATCGAGCGCGGGCGTGTCGGCGTCATCCAGGCCGCCAATGGGCCAGACGAGCGCGACCCGGCTGAGTTGGGTGGCAAAGGCGTGCCGGTTTTCGCGGCGGTGCTGCTGGCGCGGTTCTTCGGGAATGTAAATTTCCGACATGCGCCGGCGCGGATATTTTTCGAGCAATTCACCCGCGCGGTCAAAAATGGTTTCCGGATGCACCGCCCCGCAGACGATGAGCGTGAGGTTCTGCGGCGCGTACCGTTCGTGGTAGTAGGCGGCGACATCGTCCCGCGTGATCTGGTTGAAAAGGTCGAGATAACCGATGACCGGATGCCGGTAGGGATGCCGCGTAAAGGCGGTGTGGAAAATCAACCGGCCCAATTCGGAGTCGGGATTATCGCGGCCCATGGCGAACTCTCGCCGGATGACTTCCATTTCCTTGTCGTATTCCTCGGCGGGCAGGAGCGAATTGAAAATGGCGTCGCCGAGGATTTCCAGCGCGGCGAGCGCGTGGTCGGAAGGAAGATCGACGTGATAGACCGTGCGGTCGAAAGAGGTGTAGGCGTTGAGATGGCCGCCGAGGTCCTGGATCTGCTGCGCCATCTGGCTGTTGCCGCGGGTCGGCGTGCCCTTGAACATCAGGTGCTCCAGCAAGTGGGAGAGGCCCGCGCCCATCCACGAACCTTCATGGATGCTGCCCGTGGCGCACCAGAACTGGATCGAGGCGACCGGCGCGGTGAAGTCCGGCTGGACCAGGATGTTCAGCCCATTCGGAAGTTGGCGTAGTTCCACCTGCGGCACCGGGAGGAAGGGAGTCCGTCCCTGAGGTGCCTTCGCCTGAAGGCCTGCTGCGGAATCAATCGGCATGCACGATCTTCTATAACGAACCCGTTTTTTTCTTTTTCGGGGCGGAGCTGCGGGGCTTCTTGGCCTTCGCACTGGCGCTCTTGCGCGCGGGGGTGGCGCTGTTGCGGGGTTCGAAGGGTTTGACGAAGGCTTCGTCGAAAGTGAAGACGTTCTTGAAATCGCTGGGCGAATCGGTCTCGTTCTTGCCCAGCACGCTGGCGTTGACGAGATTGAAAACGACCTGGCCGAAATCGTCCGTCGTCTTGATGCCCCATTCGTTGAGGACGGCCTTGCTCATCGGGCCATATTCCTTCAGCGCGAACTCGCGGAGACCGTGCAGGAGTTCCTGCCCGGAGACATGCCGGTGGGCGTGTTGGCTGCCGCGTTTGAGCGACTTGAGCGTGTGGTTCAGGCCTTCCTGAACGAAATGATAGGAATCGAGAGAATACCGTAGATCTTTTTCACAGATCTGTTCGACCACTTCAGCAAAGTTAATCTTGGCCATGTTTTCGAATCACGTTTGACGCACGGGCACGGGCCGATCGTTGCGCAACTCCATTCTTAATTTACGCACGATGCCACCGACGACGAGAAGCGCAAGTAGAAAGGCGAGCAAGGTCTGTTCCTTCCGGGTCAGCAACGGGCGGCGCGAGGGTTTATTCTTCTCCGGCATGGAACGACCTTTCTCTTCCTGTTATCGGATCGGGCGCAACTTTCCTCACAAAAAATCCGTCCTTTTTGTGGCGGGGTCAAATTCCTATTTCACCGGATAGTCGATCCGCCCGCTGTGGGCGCAGACCTTGTAACCGCCATCGGCCTTGCGTTCGAATTCCATCACGCCGCCGGCTTCCTCGACGAGCACCACGCCCGCCGCGATGTCCCACAGGTTCACGCCCTGCTCGATATAGGCGTCCATCCGGCCCGTGGCGACGTAGGCCAGGTCGAGCGCGGCGGAGCCCATGGCGCGGAGCTTGCGCGCCTTGTTGCCGTAGATCGCGTAGAGCTTGAGGCAGTGGTCGATCGATTCCTGGCTCTTGGCGAAGCCCACGGCGAGGATCGCTTCGGAAAGTTTGGCGCGCGTGCTCACGTATTGGCGAATGCCATTTAAGTAGGTGCCCGAGCCGCGCTCGGCGGTGAAGAGTTCGTTGCGCAGCGGATCGTAAATCACGCCGAGCAGGATGCGCTGGGTGGCCACCTCGCGCGCGGCGATGGAAACGCAGAAATGGGGAATACCATGGGCCAGGTTCATCGTGCCATCGATCGGATCGACGATCCATTCCACCTCGGCCTGCGGATCACCGATGTTATCGGAATCGCCTTCCTCGCCGATGCAGCGCGTCTTGGGAAAGTGGCCGAGCAGGATCTTGTAGATCAGGTCCTGGCAATCCTTGTCGGCCTGAAGTTTGATGTCATGGGCGAATTGTTCAGTGACATCGAGCGCCCCGCCAAAGGCGTGGCGAAGTTTCTCTCCCGCGGCCTGGGCGGCGGTGATGGCGGCATAAATCATCTCTCAAACTAGGGCAAAGAGCGAGGAAGTGAGAAGGAAGAACTGTGAAGTTTGCCTTTTACCTCCGCGTTCTTGGTTCTAAGCTGCCGCATGGCTATTCCCCTCGAAGATTCGGTTTCGGACATCATCGGCAAGGCACAGCGAGGCTTGGGCATCGATGACGCCAAGCTGGCCGCGCAAATCGGCGTGGAGGCGGGCGAACTCGACGCGATCAAGGAAGTGCGTGGCGTCGCGCCGGAAAAAGTGGAGAAGCTCGCCCGCACGCTCAAGCTCGGGCCGAAGACGCTGACCGCCATCGCCGAAGGGAAATACACGCCGACCGTCACGCCCCCGAGCCCCGGCTTTTTTCATTCGAACACGACCTATGGCGACATGACCGTGAATTCTTATCTCGTCTGGGACAAGGAAACGGGCCTCGCCGCCGCCTTCGATACGGGCGGCGATTGCACGCCCTTGCTGGACGAGATCGCCAGGCACGGCCTGACGCTTCAGGATGTTTACCTGACCCATACCCATGTCGATCACATCATCGAGCTCGACCGGCTTTGCGAGAAGGCGGGTGGCTCGATCGGCGTGCATGTGAGTGAGGCCGAGGCGTTGGAAGGCGCGGTGCCATTCAAGCCGGGCATGACCTTTTCACTCGGCCGCCTCTCGATCGAGTCGCGCGAGACTTCGGGGCATTCGGCGGGTGGAACGACCTATCATATTCACGGGTTGGACCGGCCTCTGGCCATCGTCGGCGATGCGCTTTTCGCGGGATCGGTTGGCGGCATTCGCGGGGATTATGCCGCCTCACTTCGGCTGATTCGCGAGAACATTCTCTCCGCGCAGGATGGAACCGTGATCGCGCCGGGGCACGGCCCGCTGACCACCGTTATCCAGGAGAAGACGAATAATCCGTTCTTCCCCGATTTCCGGCAGGTCGTGGCGAAAGATATCTAGAGCGATTCCGGTTAAATAGTCGCATTAAAATCGGTCATCCTGAGCTTGTCGAAGGATCAGCTTCCGTTGACTTCCACTGGTCTTAAGGCAGTCCGCCGCTGATTCGGGTACGTGTCGGAAGCTGATCCTTCGACAAGCTCAGGATGACAGGCTTCTTAGAACCCAATCTTAACCCCGGCCTGCACCGACTGGCCGAAATAATTATCCTGCCCGGCCTCGACATCGTAGTCGGCAAAGGCGGTCACGGTGCGATTGAGATCGGCATCAACGCCGAGGTCGATCAGCGCCGATTCACGGCTGGGATTATCGGTGCGGACGACGAACGATCCGGCCCCGATGCCCTCAAACTGGCTGGTGATGCCGCGACTCTGATCCATGAATTCATGCTGCCAGCTCGCATCGAGATGCGGCGTGATATTGATGCCGCCATACTGCAAGGCGTAGCTGACCCGCCCGCCCAACCGGCTGCGCAGGGAGTCGGATTGATCGCCATCCACGGTGAGGTTGGCAAAGGAACCGCCCTCGTTGTAACCGTCCACGCTCAGATGCGTATACTGGAGGCCGGCAAGCGGTCCAAAGGTCAGCGCACCGTGATGGAAATCATAGCCGCCATCGAGATTCGCCACGCCCTCATTGCCTTGCGGGGCGCTGGTCGCGGTCTGGCCCAGGAAGCCGATGACCCGGGAGTCGGTATAGGCATTGTGCAGGTAGTTGCCGCTCGCATTCGCGTACCAGCCATGATCGGTATAGCTCGCGTAAAAGCCGGGCGAGTAGCTATCGACCGTGGCCGAGCTGCCGTAATTGTCTAGCGTCGCGTCGGTGTGGCCATAGGCCGCGGTCAGGCCGACCAGCACGTGGGGAGTCACACGGTAATCGGCGCCCAGTACGACCGACTCGGTGTTGTCGTCGAAGTGCGAGATGTCCTGCTGCGAGAAACCCTGAGCGAGGATGACGTTGCCGCGAATGAAAAAGTTCCAGGCATTGCCGGAAGCCGCAGGCGTAACCGACTTCATGTCCTTGGCTTCCTTCACGTCGGTGCCAGCCAGGATGGGATTGGCCACATCGCCCAGGGTGTCGCTGGAAAAAGGTGCCGGATTCCAGGCCAGCATTCGGCTATGGACCATGGCGAGGGCGGGATCGTAGCTGGGATCATTGATGGAAAGCCCGCTTGAATCGATCTCCCCGTTGCCCGCGAGGAAATTGCCGTCCTCACCGCGCCGGCCGGCGAGGTAACTGTCCATCGCCTGGGTCTCGAAGCTCGCGTTGTTGAAGGCGGCGCTGCTCGTGAACCGCGCGAAGTTGAGCGGCATCAATTGATCCAGCGCGCTGCCAAACGCATTGGGACTATTGAGCGAAATCGAGCTCAAGGCGGTATTGATCGCGGTGAGGCCGGGAGTGGGGTTGGCGGTAAAGGCCTGATTGAATCCGATGAGAGTCGCTCGCTGATTCGGATCGAGGGTGTTGAGGAAATTGATGATCTGCGCCACCACGTCATCAGTCCCGTACTGGATGTTCACGGTTTCCCCAAGTTGCAGGCCCGACAGATCGACCGTCGTGAATTGGCCGGTCAACCCGGAGCTGGTCAGCAAGTCATAGGTGGCGGTCTGGGTCGTGGGCAGGCCGTTCAAATTCAGAACCAGCGTCCCGGCAAGCGAAGCGGTCCCCGTCACGTTGATTTGGTCGGCGACGGTATTGCTGACGAGCGAAAGGGACAGGCCGCCATTTAGTCCCTGCGCATAAGTCCCGCCGATGGTCAGGACATGATTTCCGTTGCCCAACGTAAGAAAGCCACCCTGGGTGGAGACATCGCCCGTGCCCAGAGCCGTTGAACCTCCGGCCACCAGCGTGCCATTATTGATTGTCGTTTGGCCGGTGTAGGTGTTGTTGCCGGTCAGGGTGAGGGTGCCCGTGGTGTTCTTCACCAACTGTCCTCCAAAACCTCCGTCGGAGATCACCCCGCCGAACGTTCCGGCACCCACCGTCAGCGTGCCCGCCGCGCTGACGTGATCGTCGAGACTTACGGTGCCGTTGCCCGCAAGCGTGCCGATTGTTTCGGAATTTCCGGTCAGGTTCCAACCGGAAAGAATGCCGTTGCCGGTGCTGTTGACCGTGACCGTCGAGGTATTGGCGATCTGTTCGCTGCCAGTCTCGAAGACCACGCCGCCGGAGCCGATGAGCAAGTCACCCGCGATGGCCGTGGCGCCGCCGGTCTTGTTCAACTGCAACTCCGCGTTTGTTTCGACTGTCGTCAAACCGGTGTAAGTATTGCTCGAAGCGCCGCCGAGCGCGAAAATCCCCTGCGGATTGACGGCGGTGAAGGTCAGACCGCCATTGCTGACGATTCCGTTGAGAACCAGCGTCCCATTCGTGCCCATCAATCCGGTAATGGTGCGCGTCGCGCCGCCCAGATCCACACCGCCATCGAGGATGAATTGTTTGGCCCCGCTGTTGGCGGTCTGGACGGAGAAATCCCCGGTGACGGAGATATTGTTGGCCAGTGTCGTTCCGTCGTTATTGGTGCCCAGCGTGCCTCCGCTGATGCTGAGCGTGCTCGTGCCCAGAGCGGCATTGTTATTAAGGAACAGGCCGCCGCCTTGCAGGACAGTCGTACCCGCGTAGCTATTGGCATTGTTCAGGAAAAGCGTGCCGTCGCCACTCTTGATTATGCCGGAGCCTGGAATTCCCGACACGACGCCGGAGATGGTAGTGTTCTTGGAGCCGGTGACCGTCAGCGTGTTGCCGTTCAGATTCACTGGCGCCGTGACGACGATTTGCGATTGCGCGGTCGCCCCATTATCGGTCCACGTCTGGCTCGCGCCGAGCGTAACGCCGCTGAGGGAAATGGTCTGAAGCGTGGAGGAGTTATTGGTCATGCCGCCGGCACCCAGCGTGATGGCGTTTCCCTGGAGAAGGAACCCCTGGCCATTGAAGGTTAGGGAATTGACGTTCGTGAGCAGGTCATTGATGACCGTCTCCGGCGTCCCGCTGAAATGAAAGCTGAATTCGAGATCGGAGTTCTCCGCTGGGGCGATATTTGCCGTCCAGTTCGCAGCCGTGCTCCAATTGGCATCGGTGCCATTATCGCTCCAAGAGGAAGCGGCGGGAAGGGGTAGCGAGGGGGCCAAAAGCGCGGTCAGGAGTGCCGCAGATGGAATCAGGAGACGCGAGAAAAGCTTCATAGGTCAGAACAGTTAGAGGTTTAAGACCGAGTCGGGCGAGGTTGTCCTTCAAAATTGCTTCTGTCAACTCGGGTATGTTGCACTGCCTAAAGTAAAGTGCCTATCCCCGCCAGGGACATTTACCCGCTTGCTTTCGAGGCCCGATCGCCTGCAAGTTCTACGGCAGAAGCTATGAAGGCCCTTTTGATTATCGCCACGGCGCTTTTTCTTTCCGGCTTTGCCCATGCCGAGTTGGTCTGGGACCATCAACAACTGGAGTTTCATCCCTCGCTCTCCGCCACGGAGGTCAAAGCCGAATTCCGATTCGTCAACCGCGGCAAGGATCCGGTAACGATCGAGGCAATCGCGCCCAGTTGCGGTTGCACGACGGCGGTTACGGATAAGATGACCTACCGCCCTGGTGAGAAAGGCACGATCGAGGCAACTCTTCATGTCGGTGAGTTAACCGGCTTGCAGAATAAATCGATCAACCTTCGCATCAAGGGGGAAGCGCAGCCCATCCTTCTGACCATGATCACGCATTTACCGGATTTGATGACAATCAGCCCTCGCATGGTTTCCTGGCCGGTTGGCGGTCATCAAGAGCCGCTGACTATCACGCTAACCGTCCAACCCGACGTCAAGCTGCGCGTCAATCGAGTACTCTCCACCGATCCGGGGATTAGCGCGGAGCTGCAGAGCGTATCGGAGGGAAAGCTCTACCGGGTCGTGGTGACTCCCCGGCAGGGGACAGGCCCCCTGATAGCTGTGCTTAGCATCGATGCCACCGTCAAACCCGGCATCCAAAAAATCTTCACGGCCTACGCCCAAGTGAAAGCAACGGAAACGCCGACATCGCCCGCCAAGCCTTGACTTAACAAGTCTTTATCAGAGTTGGTTAAGAGGACGAGGGTAAACATCGTCTCATTTTAACATTTTTCTCCTCGACAAATTTCGACTTGAATTCATAACTCTGTCGGCTTCACCTTCCAGTTTGGCCATTGGAGGGTTTTAAAATCGAACCGATGCGAGTTCTTAACCACTCATCCGAATCCGGCTGTAAGCGGCTTGTTACTTCCGGAGGCCTCTCCAGGCTTCTGGCGAGCTTCCTCTTCGTGGCTTTGTCGGGAACGCCTCTGGCGGTGTGGGCGACGACCTACACGGTCAACTCCGCGAGCGATGTCGTGATCACCGCATCGAGTCAGGTGGATGCTTCCACGGGCATCATCACCGGAAGCGGAGGCACGGTTACGCTTCGCTCCGCCGTCATCGCGGCCAATATCAGTGGCGCGGGACCACACCTTATCAATGTCCCGGCAGGCCTGGGCCCCTATAATCTAAGCCAGACGAATCCCGACAATCCCGCAGGTGCCCATACGGGAGGCTTGTCCGATTTGCAGGTGGGAAGCGATGGCAGCACGATCACCATCCAGGGAACGGGTGGTACGGCGAAGATCGTGCAGACGGTGACGAGCCCGGTCGTGGATGTCATTACGACGGGATTCAAGGACGCCGCCTACGATCCGGCCATCGTTAATCTCACCCTCAGCAATCTGGAAATCACCGGGGGAACTTACACCGGCGTTTTTACAGGAGCCGACGATGGCGTCGGGCACATCAGCCGCACGACGATTCAGAATTGCAACCTCCACGATAATTCCAATACCGGCGCGTATGGCCAGGGCGGCGCCATCTTCAATGAGGACGGCAACCTGACGATTTCTGGCAGCACCTTCACTAATAATTCAGCTCCCCCTACCAGCGTTTCGAATCCGCTGGGGCAGGGCGGTGCCATTTTCTACGCCATCATCAATTCCTCGGGACAGGGGTCGACCGGCAGCCTGTCCATCACCGGTTCGACCTTTACCAACAACAGCACCAACACGACCGAGGCAGGGCCGGCGGGCGGGGCGATCTTTATCTCCGCCGCCACTTCGAGCACCAACACTTTCAGCATCAGCGGATGTACTTTTTCCGGGAATTTCGTCGGAAACAATGCGGGGGGAGGAGGGGCCATTGCCGTCGCGTCATCGACTCAGGTCAACATCACTAATTGCAATTTCGTCAGCAACCTGGTGCTTAACGGGGGCGGTCTAGGCGGGGCCGTTCTCAACTGGGGCGTTGGTTCGCGCTTAAACATCAGTTTCAGCCGTTTCACCGGCAACTCGACGGTGGTCGGCCATGGACCGGCGATTTACAACGAGTTGGGAACGGTCACGGCGATTGATAACTGGTGGGGCCGCGAAAGCGGTCCGGGTACGGACGTGGTGGATGCCTCGGGCACCACGACGGCCACCACGATCAGCCCCTATCTGAAGTTGGAAGCCAATGCCAGCCCCAATCCCATCCTGGTCAATGGCGCCACGACTGTGACGGCGGATCTCTTCAGCCTGAGTACGGGGGGAACCACCTCCGCCGCTAACCTGGCGAATCTACCCGCTTATACGCCGTCGGCAGCCATATTTGTGGCCCCAACACTGGGCGTTCTTACCTCCGCGGAAACGGAGTACGTGGGCGGCGAAGCGACGGCGATTTTCACCGCCGGTGGAGTAGGCGGGCTTGGCAGTGTGACCGCGCTGTCGGATGGAGCTTCAGTGCCCGCCTCCATCACGATCGATCAACCTCCGGCGATCACGAATGGTCCTCCGCCTGCGACCGGGACTGTGGGCGTGGCCTATTCCACTTTCAACTACACGGCCAGCGGCTATCCCACACCCACTTTTTACGTGGCGACCGGCGCATTGCCGGGCGGGCTGAGTCTTTCGCCCAACGGCATTCTCTCAGGAACACCGAACGCATCGGGGACCTTCTCCGGCACCATCGCTGCCACAAATGGCGTCGGTGACGATTCCACGCAGCCTTTCAACATCGTGATAAGTCCCGCAGCCGACTTGGCTGTGACTGCGACGGATGGAGTGACCAGTGCCACTCCCGGAAATAATGTCAGCTACACGGTGGTGGTCACCAATCACGGTCCGAGCACGGCCACCGGCGCAACGATTGTCGATAATTTTCCCGCTGCCCTGACCGGGGTCAGCTTTATCGCGGTGACCTCGGGCGGCGCCACCGGATTTACCACCAGTGGGACCGGCAATATTAACGATACCGTCACGATGCCCTCCGGCAGCACCATTACGTATACGATTTCGGGGACGATCAATCCCGCCGCCACGGGAAGCCTGAGCAACACCGCCACGGCGACCGTGGCATCGGGAACGGTTGATACCAACCCGGCCAATAACTCCGCTACCGACACCGACACGCTGACGGTGCAAACCGAATTGGCCATCACGAATACCGATAACGTCTTGACGAGGATCCCCGGTACGATTGACACGTACACGGTTGTGGTCGGCAATAGCGGCCCCAGTGCGGCATCAGGGGCGACGATCAGCGAAGTCTTCCCTGCCGCGCTGACGGGCGTTACTTACCATGCCGTCGGTTCTGGCGGCGCCGCCGGATTCACGGCCTCAGGTGTTGGTAATATCAGCGATACGGTATCGATGCCCGCGGGCGGCACGATCACCTACACCATCACCGGAAACATTGACCCCGCCGCCACGGGAACCTTGGTGACCACCGCCACCGTCGCCGCGCCGAGCGACATCAACCTGGCCAATAATTCCGCCACCGATACCGATACGCTGACCCCGCAGGTCGATCTGGCAGCCACGGTGACGGATGGCAAGACCGTGGCGTTGCCGGGGACTCCCGATACCTACACGATCGTCGTCAGCAATAGCGGCCCCAGCTCGGCGGTGGGTTCCACCATTACGGATACGTTTCCGGCTACGTTCACCAACATCTCTTATACGGCCGTAGGCGCGGGTGGTGCGAACGGGTTCATCACCAGTGGCACGGGCAACATCAGCGCAACGGCCGACCTGCCGCCGGGCAGTTCCATTACCTACACCGCCACCGGGACCATCAGCGCCGCCGCCACTGGAACACTGAGCAACACGAGCTCCGTGATCGCGGCTTCGGGAATCACGGATACTAATCCCGGCAATAATTCCGCCACGGATACCGATACCCTAAACCAGATCGATCACTATGTGATCTCGTCCATCCCGACGAATGCCACGGCGGGCGCCGCCTTCAATTTCACCGTCACCGCCTACGACCTCAACAACCAGGTCTTCACCGCCTATACGGGCACAGTTCACTTTACCAGTACGGATGCCCAGGCGGTGCTTCCCGCCGATACCACGCTGACCAATGGCGTCGGCACCTTCAGCGCCACGCTGAAGACCTCCGGTAGTCAGAGGATTACCGCCACCGATACGGTGACGACGGCGGCGACGGGCGGTGCCAGCGTTAATGTCGCGGCGGCGGCTGCCAATCATTATGTCGTCACCGCGCCCGCCAATGCAACGGCTGGCACGGCGTTCAATCTGACCGTCACGGCGCAGGATCAGTACAGCAACACCGTGATCGCTTATGCCGGCACGGCCCACTTTACCAGTACGGACGGCCAGGCGGTCCTGCCCGCCGATGCGACGCTGACCAACGGCACCGGCACCTTCAGCACCACACTGAAGACAGCAGGAATTCAATCGATCACCAGCACCGATACGACAACTCCTTCCATCACGGGCCTGGCTTCCACGCTGGTGGCGCCCGCGGCGGTCAATCACTTCGCGATCGCAGCTCCGTCCACCGCGACGGCGGGCACAGCGTTGTCGTTTACCGCGACTGCCAAGGATAACTTCAACAACACGGTCACCGGCTACACGGGCACGGTCCACTTCACCAGTATGGATGGCCAGGCGGTGCTGCCCGCCAATGCCACGCTGACGAACGGCGTGGGCACCTTCAACGCCACGCTGAAGACCTCCGGCAACCAGACACTCACCGCGACCGATACGGTCAACGCGGCAGTCAGCGGCACGAGCGCGGCCATCGCGGTCGGATCGGCGACAGCCAATCATCTTGCCGTCACCGCGCCGTCCACGGCGACGGCGGGGATAGCCTTCAGCCTCACCGTCACCGCGCAGGATAACTTCAACAACACAGCCACCGGCTACACCGGCACGGTTCATTTCACCAGTACGGATGGCCAGGCAGTGCTGCCCGCCAATGCCACGCTGACGAATGGCGTCGGCACCTTCAACGCCACGCTCAAGACCGCCGCCAGCCAGACGATCACCGCCACCGACACGGTCTCCTCGTTGATCACGGGGACCACCTTACCGATCGTGGTGAGCCCGGCGGCGGCGACTCATTATGCGGTCAGCGCGCCGACACCGGCGACGGCGGGTACGCCCTTTAACCTCACCGTCACGGCGGAAGATACCTTCGGCAATACGGCCACGGCCTATCTTGGCAGCGCGCACTTTACCAGCACAGATGGCCAGGCCGTTCTGCCCGCCAACAGCACGCTGACCAATGGCGCCGGCACCTTCAGTGTCACGCTCAAGACCGCCGGGAGCCAGACGCTCACCGCGACCGATACGGTGACGCCTTCAATTACGGGCACGACCACCGCTATCACGGTCAATCCAGCGCCGGTCTCCCAGTTCGTGCTCTCGGTTCCCACCTGCGGAACGGCGGGCGTCTCCTTCAACTTTACGATCACCGCGGAGGATCCATATGCCAACGTCGTCCCGACCTACACGGGTGTGGTTCACTTCACCAGCACGGATGCGGCGGCGACCCTGCCGGCTGACAGCACGCTGACCACTGGCACTGGAACTTTTGCCGCCACGTTGAATACCACCGGCAACAAGACCATCACCGGCAAGGACACGGTGACGCCGGCGATCACCGGAACAGGACTCCCGATCTCGGTCATTGCCATTCCGACCATCACGCCGACCGCGACGACCGTCTGCCCCGGTTCCGTTGGCAACCAGGTGAGCGGACCCGCCGGGGCGACGAGTTACCTGTGGAGCATCACCAATGGCTCCATTACCAGCGCGACCAATATCCAGAACATCACCTATACCGCGGGCGCTTCCGGCACGGTCCACCTCGGCCTAACGGTGCAGAATGCCACGCTTTGCAGCGCGAGTAATTCAACCGACATCACCATCAGCCCGCTGGCCGTCCCGACGATCACCATTGGCGCGGGCGCGAGCGGCTCGTATGTGGCCATGGGCTCGACGGGTGACGGCGCCAGCGGTCCGGCGGGTGCCACGACCTATGCCTGGACGATCACCAACGGCAAGATCACCAGCGGCGCGACCAGCCAGAACGTCGTCTACACCGCCGGCAGCACCGGAACCCTGACCCTGAATCTGACGATAACCAATTCCTTCGGTTGCAGCGCGACCAATTCCGCCTCGCTTACCGTGGTTGGGGCAATGGACTTCTGGCGTGAACAGAACTTCGGTTCCACCAGCGCCACCGGCAACGCGGCAAACGATGCCGATCCGGCGAACGACGGCATTACCAACCTGCTCAAGTATGCGCTCGGACTCGATCCAAACGTGGCGACGACCACGGCCAATAATATCGTGGTCGATACTACCACCGGCTTCCAGCGCATGACCGTGACCCGCAACCCGGCGGCGACCGACGTGACTTACACCATTCAGGTCAGCGCGGACATGGTCAACTGGAGCGATGCTGGAACCACAGTCGATATCGATACGCCCACGACCCTCCGCGCCTACGACAACACTCCGATCATCAATACCCGTCAGCGGTTTATCCGCCTGATTGTCACGCAACCTTGAACCCATGATCGACCGACGCCATTTTGTCCGGAATAGCTGCCTGATTGCGGGAGGAAGCCTGCTTGGTCCGGCGCGTTTCCTCTTCGCGGAGTCCACCGGTTCGCGGAGCGTAACGCTTGATCGCGTTGACCGGCACGTATTGAAATTTATCGGCGAGTACAGCGGGCAAAGTTTCCTGCAGGGCGGCTGCGTGGCGGCGAAGGCCGCGAGTCGACTTCCCGGCCTGATCCGGATCACGGCGCGAGTTGATGATTTGAACGGGCTTTTCCGCGCTCTAGCCGACGCGCGCCGGGCTGGCATCCAGGACGTTCACGCCGAGGGGAATACCATTCATTTTGCCCTCAACCAGCGCATATACCGCGTCGATAATCTGTTGCCGGATCTTTTCGCGGCGCGCTTGACCGGGCTTGCCACCGGAAAAGAGGTTATCTTCGCGCATGAGGCTCTTTCTTTTCAGCCCGCGACGAGCCAGCTTCATGACCCGCTACGGGCGGGGAACGACCTGCGCCTCGCTCGGGGCGATCAAGGCCGCCTCACGCTCGAGCAGATTATCGAAGGCCGGTTGGCCGCCCACGATTTCGGACTCACCCCTGCTCCCGATTTTCTCGATGCGGAGAAAATGATGCTCGACGCTCAGGTAGCCGACCTGAACCATGCGAACGAAATCGTCCGGCAATTTTTGAAAAATCTGGTGACGTTTACCCAGGCGACCTCGGCGGAGAAGGTGATCGATTACGTTCGGTCACCCCTGCTTGCTTCCGCTTTCGCCGGGGCGCTTTCGGTTGATACCGGTTCAGCCGCCGAGCAGTTCGCGCGATTACGCGTCTCGTCCGGTTCACGCGATGCCGACGCGGTATTGTGGATGGCCGCACTGCTTGCGCCGAAGATCACGGAAGGCACGGCGACAGCCTGGATGGACAACGCCTCATCGTTTCACGCGGCTGCCTCACTGGCCGCCTTGGCCCGGGCTGGAGAACTCGTATGACGACCGAGAAGCTCGGCCTCGACGTTTTGACGCAGGCGAACTTCGCGCCGCTCGTCGGCAGCCTCTTTCGAATGCAGATGGGGCCGGATCAATCGATCGAGATCGAACTGATCGAGGCGACCCTGGCCCCGGGAGTTCAATTAGAAAAGGGGAGGCCTTTCTCGCTTCTCTTTATCGGACCGCTGCCAGCCTGTGCCCGACTGAACCAAAGAATCTACGCTCTCGAACATGAGTCCCTGGGAACGTTGGAAATTTTTCTCGTGCCCCTTGGACCGGACAAAAAAGGGATGCGCTTCGAGGCCATTTTCAATTAAACTAGTTCCCAGCACCTCATTTCCATGTCTAACCCCTTCATAGGCGAGATTCGAATGTTTGCGGGCAATTTTGCCCCTGCGGGTTGGATGCTTTGCCAAGGGCAAGTGTTGTCTATTTCCGAGTACGATACGCTTTTCAATCTCATTGGAACCACCTACGGCGGCGATGGCCAGGAGACATTCAATTTACCCGATCTGCAGGGGCGCATCCCCATGCACGTGGGGACCGGTTACACTCTGGCGGCAAACGCCGGTCAGGAAACCGTCATCTTGACCCTCCCCCAACTTCCACCGCATTCACATCCCGCCGCCGCGGACTCCACTGGCGGGACCAGCCCGGATCCAAATGGCCGCATCTGGGCGGCGGATTCGACCGGAGCACTCAATCAATACGTCCCCGTAGGCAGTCAGACCGTTGCGGCCATGGCGGCAACCACGCAGTCCACCGGCAACAGCGAAGCGCACGAGAACAGAATTCCTTTTCTAGCCGTCAACTTTATCATCTCTCTTTTTGGGATCTATCCGTCTCCGACGTAAAGGAAGCCATTATTCATGAGCAACTCTTTTCTTAGCGAAATCAAAATCATTTCCTTTAACTTTGCCCCAAAGGGTTGGGCGCTTTGTAATGGTCAGCTTTTGCCGATCAATCAGAACCAGGCTCTTTTTTCGTTATTGGGTACGACCTACGGCGGCGATGGACGAGTCAACTTCGGCCTGCCCAACCTCCAGGGCAAAGCGCCGATTCATATGGGAGGCGATTTTACTTTGGGTGAGACTGGTGGAGAAGCCGGTCATACTTTGACGCTGAGTGAAATGGCCTCCCACACGCATCTGATCCAGGCGAGCGCAGCGGCGCCCGACCAGCCCAGTCCCGTCGGTAATTATTGGGCCAGCCAGGGGCGCCCTATTTATTCATCCAATAGCCCCAACGCTACCATGAATGCCCAGACGGTGAACTCTGCGGGGGGCAATACTGCGCACAACAACATGCCGCCTTATCTTGTCCTGAACTTCATTATTGCGCTCCAAGGCATCTTCCCCTCGCAAAATTAGGAGAATCCATGAGCAACCCCTTCGTCGCTGAAATCAGGATATTTCCCTTTAATTTTGCTCCTATCGGTTGGGCTTTCTGCGACGGTCAGATTCTGCCGCTTTCTCAAAATACGGCCTTATTTTCTCTTCTCGGAACCACCTACGGCGGAGATGGAAAATCTAATTTTGCGCTTCCCAACCTGCAGGGGGCAGCTCCTCTTCAGGCCGGACAGGGAGTAGGTCTTTCACTTTACGATCTGGGTGAAACAGGGGGCGCGGAGACGGTTCAGCTTCTCCAAACCGAGTTGCCCTCTCACAGCCATGGGGCCGTGCAGGCAATCAATGGTCCCGCGAGCTCGAACAATCCCTCCAACAATGTCTGGGCGGTGGCCGGTTCGCGAAGGACGACGACCAACGAATATTCGGATTCCCACACGACGTTGGTCACGATGAGCGGCGCCGCTCTATCCGCCTCGGGATCGGGCGCGGCCCACAATAACATGTCGCCTTATCTGACCCTGAATTTTTGCATCGCCCTTCAGGGAGTCTTTCCTCCCCGTTCTTAAGTGTCCTCCATGACCCCGGACGGAACCGAAGCCCGGTGGCACAATCATGCGGTTCAGCTCCTCCAAATTCACGAGGCGTTGCTGAAGGATGGCGCGCGGAATCGGCCCTTTTACGAGGCGTTGAAAAAAGTAGTTACATCCGATTCAACCGTGCTCGACATCGGTTCAGGCACGGGACTTTGGGCCATCACGGCGGCGCGGCTTGGGGCGAAAAAGGTCGTGGCGATCGAGCGGGAACCACTGCTCATCGGGCTGATCAAAACTCTCGCTCAAGCCAATGGCGTGGCCGACCAGGTCGAAGTCATTCAAGGCGATTCGCGGCAGATTGGACTCGCCCGGGAATTCGATATCGTCATCTCCGAGACCATCGGGCATGTGATTTTCGATGAGCAGATTGTTTCCATCATGGCTGATGCCCGGGAACGTTTTCTCAAGCCGGGCGGCATGCTCATTCCTGATGCGGTGACGCTGGTGGCAGCCCCCGCCCGTTTGCGGCAACCGGGCCGACTCCCGGTGGAAATCGATTTGGCCTATGGCAAATTCGAGTCGCTCATCCGGAACATTCCGGTAGGGGTGACCGATAAAAAAGATCTCACCATTCTCGGTGAGCCCCGCGTCCTGATCGCGGTCGATCTTAATCAGGCGACGTCGGATCCCATGCTGGATCGTTTGACTGCCAAATGGCACTTGACCGAAACGGGCGAGATCAACTGCTTCGCCGTCTGGGCCGAAATGACCATGGGCGAGGGAATCAGCGTCTCCACCATGGAGACCTCCAGTTGGTCGGCGACCGCGTATCGAATCCGGCCATTTGCCGGGGCGGAGGTCGAAACTGAATTCCAGCTCACCCTGACCACCCAATCGAATTTCTGGACGGTCGGATTTTTGGAAGGCACCTGTCGTGAGGTCCAGTCCTACTCACCGAGCTATGCGGCCAATGAACTTCTCGCACCGTCTGGCGCTTCTGGCGATGGGTTTGAATCGGTGAGGCCAATCGGCGTGTTTTCGGGCGATTCGATTTTTCTGCGTCCAGCCACCCCGGCGGATGAGGATTTTCTGCGTCAGGTTTATGCGGGCAGCCGCGCTGAGGAATTGGCCGCCGCGCCATGGACGGTGGAACAGCGGGAGGCGTTTCTCCGGATGCAGTTCAACGCCCAGCACCAGGATTATCATAAAAATTATCCGGCCGCTTCCTACCAAATTATCCTCTCGCAGGGGATACCTGTCGGGCGGCTCTATGTTGATAGACGGGAGAAAGAAATCCACATCCTCGACATCGCCTTACTGTCCGAGTGCCGCAACGCCGGGATCGGAAGCGAGATCCTGCGGAACTTGATCGAGGAATCCGAGGCGGTTGGCAAGCCGTTGACGATTTACGTCGAAAAATTCAACCGGGCCCTGCATCTCTATCAGCGCCTGGATTTCGTGCCGATGGAAGAAGGTCCGATCTACTTCTTTATGCAACGTTCCCCGGTCGCGCCAAAGAATCCTACCGCGCCGGCTTAAATCGTCATTCCGCGAAGGCCTCCCCGCCCCATTGCCGAAGAGCGACGGTTTCCTCCCACAGATTTCCCAGGGGATTTCCCGCCAGATCCTCGATTTGATAATCGGGTGGGAGAAGTTCGGCGTTAAAGATGATCCGCTCCCCGCGAGCTTCGGCAGCGGTGAAGGCGTGGCGCCATACCGATTGATATTCGCTTTTCTGCGCGGCACTGATTTGGGCCAACGGATCCTGAACGCGCTGTCCCCCGTTGACGCGGCCATGGAGCGCGCCGCACCGTTCTGCGACCCGCAGCAGGCCTTGTTTCCATTCACCAGGCCATGGCGCTTTGAGCTCGCTGCTCGAGGTGTAGTGGCTGATGTCGCCGCACAGACGTAATTCCGGAATTTCCTCGATTAGCCAAAGAGTGCGACGCAAATCCTGGGTGTAGCGGCCCCGATGCGTTTCGAGAAAGAAGGGAAGGCCGTATCGTTTACCGAGGTCAATGAGCGCGCGTGTCCGTCGGATGATCCAGGCATCGTCCCGCCAATAGCCATCGGCCTGGCCCGTCACATAGAGCGCTCCGGCGGCTGCAGCCCGCTCAAAAAGCGGTTCGGGATCGGCTGCCTCGGGAAAATAAGCGACGACGCCGAGCGTCATATCGGCCTCGGCGTAGACGCGGCGCAGGCTGGGACAAAGATCAAGATCGGGCACGCCACCCTCAACTCCGTCGAAGCCGGCCGTTCGCAGCCAGTCGAGTCCCGGTCCCAATTCGGCTAGCCCGGCAGCGACGCACGTGCTCTCGCAACAATGGTAGAGCGGTTTCAATAGCGGGTGAAATCGAGGTGGGTGAATTCGACCGTGGTGCAGAAGAGCGGGAGGGCCCGTCCGAGTCGCCGCCGGTCAACTTCCTCGAGCTTGTCGCCATGTTGCTTGGTCACGACCGCCTCGCGCGTTTCGCCCGCGATTTCCTGGAGGGAACGTTCGTCGTTTTTGTATCGTTTGAAGATCTCGGGCACCCAGCGCGCTCCATAGCCGACGTGGGTCTGCTCATCGGAGCAATCGATGCTGGGTAGGAGGGCGCTACGGCGATCTCCCAGCCGCAGGAACGGGATGACGCTGCCCCGCTTGCGCTTGAAGCTGCACGCCTCGCCGACCAGAGTGAGGTAGGCAATGAATTCGACGACCGACTCAGGTCGGTTTGGCTGGGCGGGCCAGATGAAGTCGTTTCTGGAAAATCCCAGTTCCTCAAGGCGGCGATGTCCCAGTCGGGCATGGCGGCACTCGTCCCAAATATGTCGGGAGAAATCGACGAAGAACTCGAAGGGCATTTTGGTGAGCTCGTAATAGGCATAGCACATCGGTCCGATGACCTGCCATTCGGTCGCCATGTGATAGACGATTTCGCGGAGGCTGTTGTGGACAGGACATTCCTCGCGGTTGGTGGGAAATTTGTCACTCAGGCGAAGGGAGGAATCGTGAAGCTCCAAGTCCGGAACAGGTCCGACCGGTTCCGCGATCGGATTCGGAGGGAACGACTCAATGTTCGCATGCTCGGGTGAAAGGGAGCCGATGAGGTTGAGGCATTGCCCGACATGCGCGGCATAGGCGTCGGCCAGCTCGGACTCGGGAGAGGCGAGGGGATAGGCGTGGAGGATTTCGGAGGCTCGGGTGAGTTGCACCTCCTTTTCGTGGATGATCCGTTCCAGGATGTAAACGGTGGGGCCGTCGGCCACCGGATCGCACTTCTCAAGATGACGCCGGTAAGCATCGAGAAGCGCAGGCTTAATCTTTCCGAAGAGCTGGCCGAAGAACGAGGCGGAACTTTCCGCCCCCGCGATGGCGCGCAGGAAGGCGTCGAGCGCGGGGGGAAGGATGGCTTTCGCTCCCTTGCGAAATTCTTCCAGACGGCCACGGAGAGCCTGGGCGTGCTGCATGTCCTCGAAGAAGAAACGGGGCATTTCCATTCGCCACTCAATCGAGGGAGTGGCGGGAATCCACCCGGCCTGAAGCCGACTCAACTGGAACTCGAGAGCAATGAAATGGGACAGCCACGCGGTCTGGGTCTCGGGGCGGAGGAACTCGAAGTCGCCCCAGAGCTGATGTTCCTCCTCGGTGTCGATCTTGTAGACGGCACCCTTCACTTCGCGCGCTGCGGCAAACTCGTCTCCCAGCAAATCGGCCACGGAAAAGGTATCGTTCATGGAGGCATCCTGCCGGAGGAGGGCGAATCTGTCTTGTATCCGGCTGAGAAAAAGTATAACGATATTGACATTCAGATCGCCTATACCATTTCCCAGCGTCAGGTGCTCCTGAGCGCCCGCAACCCGGTTCGCGCCTCCGAAGTGAAGATCACTTCCCGCGTCCGTCCGCATGACCACGATTACTGTGAGGTGTGCCTGGTGGTGGAGGGCAGAGGTTGGCACCTCACGCAGGCGTACCGCCGTCCCCTGCGACGGGGAGACGTCCTGCTCGCCGCGCCGGGAGAGGTCCACGCTTTTGAGGCGGGCCCGGGATTGCGCGTCATTAATCTCTATTATCTTTCCGAATGGTTCCTTCGGGATGCGCGCGATTTCGGCGGGCCGGGAGAGACTTTTTCCCTCTTCTTTGCCCGAGCTCTTTTCCGCTCCCAGCTCCGATTGCCGGTGGTGCAGTTTCGGCTCGACCGCGGCACAACGGCACGTTGCGAACGCGAGCTGCGGGATATCGTTGAGGAGGGCCTCCGGACTGACGCGTCGCCCGCTTTCCTTCGCGCGGCGCTGGCCAAGTTCATGATCGTGGCGACGTCGGGTTGCCCGGCGGAAGCGCGGGACATCGGCGCCGGTTTCCGGCCCGAGGTCTGGGGAGCGCTCCGCGAGATCGAGCGGCAGGTGACCGAGGGCCGCCCTTTCGACGTCCAGGAAATGGGGCGCGGCGTGAACCTCGGCTCGTTCCATCTGGCCCGGCTTTTCAAGGGAGAAACGGGGTGGACGCCGTCCGATTACTACCAACTGCGGCGGGTGCAGAAGGCCGGAGCTCTTCTTCTGGATGGCCGCCACGCTATCACCGAGGTGGCCCTGGAATGCGGTTACGCCGATGCCTCCCATCTGGGACGCAACTTTCATCGGTTCCTGGGAATGACTCCCCGCGCCTACCGGGATTGCTACGATGCGCGGGGAGGCCGATCATGAAAGGGTGTCTTCCTTCGGACGGCTATGAGCCGGTAATCTGAAGGGAAAGAGCGTCCCGCACGAGGCCCTTTGGGTCCTGGGGATTCCAGTAAAGTTGAAAATCAAGGTCACATTTACCGGGTGGATTCCGGTCCTCGGCTGGCGAGATCGTCACTAGAACGATTTTGGTTTGGCCCGGTTCCAGACCTCCGACGAAATAACCGTCGGCATCCTTTTGCGCCAGCACCTGATCGCCGATTTGTGTGCCTTGGGGAGTCGCATAGGTGATCTTCCAATCCGCCGGATTGCTTTCGGTGGCGCGGAGGAGCGGCGTGGCCCGGCAGTCGCCCTTGTTTACTTCGCGGCCATCGTTGCGTATTTGCAGTTCGAAGGTAATGGCCTTGTCGGCGTTGCCCCAAGAGTAATGCACGATTTGCGCTCCGTCCGCCTTCAATTGGTAAACGTGGTCGCCGATAAAAGCGGTGTCCCCCTGCTTGCGAATCGCCAATTCGGCATGGAAGGGAACTCCGGCATCGTCGATTCCACGCACCCGGCGGATGGCGTCCCGCGCGAGATTGGAGAAGGTCCCGTCTTTCGTTTCCGGGAATAAAGTGAAGGGCCCGCGATACCAGCTCTCGAAAATATATTGGTCCGAGCGGCCGCCAGCGCCTTGATAGAGCTCTAGGAACTTAAGACTCTCGTCGTGATACTCCTTGTCCCAGGCGTCATGCGATAGCTGATCCAGGTGCCCGCTGGAAGTATTGATGATCTTGCCGCTGTGAAATCCAAAACGATGTTGCATGCGTTCAATATTGATGAGGAGTTGCAAAAGCGGGGTGGATGCTTTGCCATTCCGGACGACATAATCGTACGGCGTGTCGGCCTCAAAGGCGTAAAAGTTGAGACCCGCGTCGCGCGTCGAAAGCTCCACGGGCATCATCAGATCGGCGAAATCGATATGCAGGGTGACCGGCTTGCCGTTAACCAGGACAGGCTTCTTGCTGGAGAAAAAGGTGAGGGGCCGGCCGTAGCCGTGTCCCAGGCCTTCCCAAGGTACCAGGGACCGGATATTGGGGTCGGGCGGGATGACATCGAAGTTGCATGGCGCCTGGTCAAAGCCGAATTCGATGTTGGGAAAGGCCTGGTGGATTTCCCGGGTATACTGCCGCCAGTTGGCATTCTTTGGATCGAATCCAGGAACCGTCCCGTAATAGGCATCCGCTCCGGTGACCATGGCCAGGATTTCCTTCATGGAACTCACCTGGTACCTCGTCGCCATGACCGCAGCCGCCCCGGTGGGAAACCAGTCGAGCCGAACTTTGGATACCTGGATGCCGTCGCGAGCAAACTCCCTGAATTTAGCGATATCCCCTTGCGCGGATTTCCAAGCCTCCATGGTTTCCGGATGGGCCGGGTCATAGGGAGCGTCCCCCGCTCCCAGACCGGCTTCCACCGTGGCCGTTTTGCCGTTCTTGGCGAGCACTTCGCCGAGGGCCCGTTCCGCTTGTGCCACGGCGTCCTCGTTCACTTTTCCCCAGTAAGAGGAATGTGACCGCCAATAGGCGCCGTGCATCAAAAAGCCGTCCATGTATTTTTGGACGAAGGGCCACTTCGCATCGGCCCCAATCAGTTGATCATTATGCGA
>JAMFSY010000023.1 GCA_026225555.1 Methylacidiphilales bacterium | reverse complement strand
GATGGGCCGCGATACGTCACAACCAGGCGGGCGACCGGTGGATCACCCTCGGCGCGCTCCTCGGCATTTCGATTCCGAGCTTCGTGCTCGCGCCGCTGCTGGTCATGGTCTTCGCCATCTGGCTGAACCTCCTGCCCTCCTACGGATGGGGCGCGCCCGATCAGATCATTCTTCCCGCCATCTGCCTCGCCATCCCGTTCGCCGCGACGATTGCCCGCCTCACGCGCGGCAGTCTGCTGGAGGTCCTAAAACTCGATTTCATCCGCACCGCGCGCGCCAAGGGCCTCTCGGAAAATGCGGTCCTCTTCCGCCACGCCCTGAAAGTCGCGATCCTGCCCATCATCGGCTACAGCGGCCCCGCCGCCGCCGGCATCCTCACCGGCTCAATCGTGATCGAGAAACTTTTCGGCATCCCCGGCATCGGCCAATTTTTCGTGAACAGCGCGCTCAATCGCGATCCCTTCATGACTTCCGGCGTGGTCATCGTCTTCAGCACCTTCCTCATCCTGTTCAATCTCCTCGCCGATATTCTCTACTTCATCGTCGATCGCCGGGTGAAAATGGAATGAGCACCCTATCCCTTTTTTATCGCGTGTTGAAGCGCGACCCGGTGCTCATCGTTTGCGGGATCGTCCTCCTGCTGATCGTGCTGATCTCGTTCGCGGGCCTGCCTTACACCGGCTACAGCTATGACCAGATTTCCGACGCCTCGCTCCAGCCGCCCTCGCGCGCGCACTGGTTCGGCACGGACGCCAATGGCCGCGACCTGCTCACCCGGACCCTTTTCGGCGCGCAAATCTCGCTCATCATCGCCGCCGTCGGCGCGGTGGTCAGCCTGACGGTTGGCGTCACCTACGGCATGATCAGCGGTTACGCAGGCGGGCGAATCGACAACATTATGATGCGCATTGTTGAGATCATCTATTCGCTGCCCACGCTCGTCCTGGTCATTGTCCTGGTCACGACCCTCGATGAACCCGTCGCGGCCTTGCTCCGGAATCTCGGCCTCACCCAGCTTTCGCCGCGCCTCGTCCTGATCATCCTCTTCCTCGGTCTCACGGAATGGCTGACCATGGCGCGAATCATTCGCGGCCAGGTGCTCGTGCTGAAACAGCAGACCTTCGTCCAAGCCTCACTCGCTCTGGGCCAGTCGCACCTTCGCATTCTCTGGCAGCACCTTCTGCCCAACCTGCTCGGCATTATCGTGGTCTATCTCACGCTCACCATCCCCGCCATCATGCTGGATGAATCCTTCATGAGCTTCCTCGGCGTCGGCCTGCAGCCGCCGCTGGCCAGTTGGGGCACGCTGATCTCAGAGGCGGCTTTATTAATCAACCCGATCCGGCTTTACTGGTGGATGCTCCTCTTCCCCGGCGGCCTGATGATCGCGACGCTGCTGGCGCTGAATTTTCTCGGGGACGGTTTGCGCGACGCGCTCGATCCGCGTATTAAGAAGTAATCCCATGTCCAACTACCAACGCATGATTCCCGATTTGCAGGCTTCCTTCGCCTGCGAAGATGTCCGCGTGGAGGCGAGCGGCGCGCACACCATCGTCGGCATCGTCAATTTTATCGGCGCACCCACGCTGCCCATCCAGGTCATCAAGCTTTGCGTCTGGACCCGCTGGTCCTCCGGGGTCGGCTCTTTTGAGCAGATCACCCGACTGGTCGGGCCGGATGAAGAGACCGTCCTTGCCGCCGCCCAGACCGAGTTCCAGCTCGGCAACGAAGAGAGCCATACCACGAACGTGAACATCTTCGGCGGCGTGCAATTCACCCAGGTCGGCGCTCACCACGTCGAGATCCTGCTCGATGGCGAAATGAAGCTGCGCTTTCCGCTGCGCGTCATGCTGCCGCCCTCCTCCTCCCCCGAGTCCCTCGCCTAGCCCCGGCCTGCGCTATGAGTTTTTGGAAGCAACTGGTTAATCGCTTTCGCGATGGCGTGGGCGAGGAGATCGACTGGGAGCCGTTGCTCATCGAAGCTGACCTCGGCTTGAAACTCGCCACCGAGTGGGTCGAAGACTTGAAGGAAAACGGCCTGACCCGCAATCCGGAAAAGGCGGAGGCGCATCTGCGCGACAAGATGACAAAACTGGTGCGCATTCCTCCTCCCCTGCCGATCCGCCAGCAACCCGAAGTCATCTTGCTCGTCGGCGTGAACGGCAGCGGCAAGACCACCACGGCGGCGAAACTTGGGGCCCGTTATCAGAAGGCTGGGCGCACGGTCCACTTCGGCGCGGCCGACACATTTCGCGCCGCGGCGGCCGAGCAACTGGAAGCGTGGGGCACGCGGCTCGGCATTCCCGTCACCAGCGCGGCACCGGGCACCGATCCGGCAAGCGTCGCGGTGCGTTCTCTTTTGGCCGCACAGGAAAGCGGCGCAAATCTGCTGATCATCGATACCGCCGGACGGCAGGCGAACAAACGCAACCTGCTGCTCGAGCTCGGCAAGATCAAGCGGAGCCTGCAAAAGAAAATCGAGACCGTGCCACATCATACCTGGTTGATCGCCGACGGCATGACCGGAATCGGCGTTCTCTCCCAGGCCCGCGAATTTCATGAGGCGATCGGCTTGACCGGGCTCGTCGTGACCAAGCTCGATGGCTCGGCGAAGGGCGGCATGATTCCCGCCGTCCGCGCGGAACTTGGGTTGCCGACTTACTACCTCGGTCGCGGCGAGCGACCCGAGGACTTGCATCGTTTCGAGGCGGGAAGCTTTGTCGAAAATTTCTTTGATTGATTAAGTCGGACGGCAGGGGACTGCCGTCCCTACCTGGGATAAGATGAAATCTGATCTACGTTTCATGCGCCGCGCGCTCGAACTGGCGAAGCTCGGCGTGGGATTGACGCTGCCTAATCCCCGTGTCGGCGCGGTCCTGGTGCGGGGCGGAAAAATCATCGGCGAGGGTCATCACCAAAAGGCAGGCACCGCGCATGCGGAGGTTCACGCCGTGGCCGATGCCAAAAGGCGCGGGCATCGCGTGGAGGGCGCGACGCTCTACGTCACGCTGGAGCCTTGCTCGACTCACGGACGCACTCCGCCTTGCACCGAACTCATTTTGCGGGAGAAAATCGGTCGCGTCGTCTTCGGCGCGACGGACCCGAATCCCTCCCACGCGGGAGCGGCGATGCGCCTGCTGAAGAAGGCGGGTATTCCGGTTTCACACGGCCTTCTGGCGGACGAATCAAACGCGCTCAACCGTGATTTCGATTGGTGGATCGTGCAGCGACGGCCCTGGGTCGTGGCGAAGATCGCGCTATCGCTCGATGGCCGCATCGTCACGCCAGAGGGGGATGATCGCTGGCTCACCTCCGCCGCCGCGCGCGAGGCGGCTCATGAACTGCGTTGGGAATCGGACGCCATTTTGGTCGGCGCGGAAACGGCGCGCCGGGATAACCCGCGTCTGACCGTTCGCCTGCCGGGCCGCAAAGGCAAGGCGCAGCCGTGGCGGATCGTGCTGACTCGCTCCGGAAAATTATCGCGCGCTTTGCATCTGTTTTCCGACCGGCATCGGGACCGCACACTGGTCTTTCAAAATCAATCGCTTTCCGAAACCGTGGCCGCCCTCGGGGCGCTGGAAATCTCGCATGTCCTGATCGAGGGCGGAGGCGCGATTCTGACCGAGGCTTTCCGCGCCGGGATCGTCAACGAGGTCGCCTTCTTTATCGCGCCGGCGGTGATGGGAACTGTGCCGCGCGCGTTGCGGAAATTGGACCAGGTGATTCGTTTGCGGGAAGTCCGCTATCTTCCCGTCGGGACCGACTGGCTTTGCCGGGGTCTGGTCTAGACTAGGACCTCGCTCAAAATTTCGGTCATCCTGAGCTTGTCGAAGGATCAGCCTCCGTTGGCTTCCGCCGTCGCAAGAGAAGCTCTCCCGTTAAATTTGGGTATTCGCCGGAGGCTGATCCTTCGACAAGCTCAGGATGACAGCATTTTTTCAGCAAGCTCCTAAAAGCAAAACTTACCAGTTCCGCGGCAACTCGTTGTTGAGTTGCAGAAGGAAAAGCGTCAACTGCCCTCGCGCAATGGAGAGATTTTTGACGAAACGGCTGAAGGGGCTGATCTCACTCCAGTGGGTCGCGAGATAAAGAAGCAGCCGCAACGGCGTCGCCTGTCCACGTGCCGCATCGAAACCGGCGGCGAGCGCGCGGACCGGAAGCACGTGGTCGTAATCGTCGCTGATCACCCGCACGGCCATGAAGGGCATCTCGCGCCGATTGGCGATATCGGCGACCGGGGCGGTTTCCATCTCGATCACCTGGCCCTTGGAAGTCCGGGCGTAACGGTCGCGCTCCTGCGGCGTGCCGATCACTTCGTCCGCCGTGCAGAAGCCCGCGAAATCGAAGCCGGAAAGCAGGCGCAAAAAAGGCATGACGTCGGAGGATGAGTAGTTGTTCGACACGACTACCTGTCCCACTTTCAACGCCGGAATCAGCGCCCCGCCATAACCGGCGAGCACCAGGGCCTTGGGCCGAAAATAACGCAGAATGGTCGCGGCATTTTCACCCGCGGTCTGCCGCCCCATACCGAGCAGGACTACGAGCACGGGACGATCGTGCAGATTGGCCAGCGTGCATTGCAGGCGGTCGATCGAGAACGTCTCTTTCTGGGTACAAAGCTTCAGTAGCGGCGCCGCTTCGTGCGCGAGAGGAAAGGCATAACAAATCATCGTCGTTCCCGCGCGGCGAGCCGCTGGAAATCGGCCAACGCCAGCAGCGGCCAGTTGTTCCGGTACATGTCGTACTTGAGATAGAACACCTTGGGGAAGCCGGTGCCGGTGATCTGGTCCTCGGTCCAGGAGCCATCCGGGTTTTGCGTGCGGGCGAGATGTTCGACGCCGCGCAAAATGCTGGGGCGGATGTGATCCGTCGCGGCGATGATGCCCATCAGCGCCCAAGCCGTCTGCGAGGGCGTGCTCTCGCCCTGACCCTTGAGCTTCGGGTTCTCATACGTGGCGGGCGTTTCGCCCCAGCCGCCGTCGGCGTTCTGGCACGAGTCGAGCCAATTCAAGCCACGCAGGATCCAGTCCTGGTACATGTCCTCACCAATCGCGCGCAGGCCGCGCAGCACGAGCCACGTCCCATAAATATAATTCACGCCCCAGCGCCCTTCCCACGAGCCGTCGGGCAATTGCGTGTCGCGCACGTACTTGATCGCGCGGCGTACGAACGGTTCCTTCGCGCTGAAACCCATGCGCCCGAAAACTTCCAGCGCGCGCGAAGTGATGTCGCTGCATGGCGGATCGAGAATGGCGTTATGATCGGCAAAGGGCACGTCCTGTAGCCACTTCTTCGTCACGTCCTTGTCGAAGGCGGCGAACCCGCCGTTCTTGCACTGGAAGCTGATCGCCCACTGCACGGCGCGGTCCATCACTTCCTTTTTCGCCGCCTCATCGGGCATCTTGATCACGCCGAGGGCGAGCAGGACCTTGAAGGTATCGTCCACGTCGGGGTAGAACTTGTTGTTGTATTCGAAGGCCCAGCCGCTGGTGATCGGCGTCGGGTTCTTGTGGCGCCAATCGCCGCGAAAATCCTTCACTTCCTTGGAGATGATCCACGCGCCGGCTTTCTGGATTTCGGGCGCATCGGCCGGGATGCCCGACTCCACCAGCGCGAACGCGGTGATGGCGCAATCCCAGATGGGCGACAGGCAGGGTTGCATACGAAATTCGTCCCGCTTCTCGTCATGCACCTCGAGATCGAGGAAGTCTTTGACCGCCTTGCGCAGGACGGGATGGTCCTCGCTGTAGCCGAGGGTCTTTAGCACCATGATCGTGTACATCATGCTGGGAAAAATCGCGCCGAGACCGTCACAACCATCGACGACCCGTTCCAGGATCCAGGCCTCGGCCTTCTTCAGCGCGGCGCGACGGCCAGGCTTCCACGGCAGCGTGTCGAGGAACTTGAGACTGCGGTCCCACCCGAGGAAAAAGTTCTTCCAGGTGAAGAGCTTCTTGTCGAACGGCATGCCGAGATTCGTATGTTCCGTGCCGTAGGGGAAGAGCTCGTGCAGCTGCTTTTCCGGCGGCAGATTACGCGTCGGCTTGAAATGATTGATGATGGAAAGCGGCACGACCATGCCGCGACTCCACGAGGACATCTCGTAGATATTGAAGTAAAGCCAGTTGGGCAGGAGGATGATTTCCGGTGGAATGATTGGGAGATATTTCCACGGATACTGGCCGAAAAGAGCGAGGAAGAGCTTGGTGTAGGTATTGGCCTTCGGGATACCGCCGAGCCGCACGATGGTTGCGTGGGCCTTGAGCATGCGGAGATCGTCCGCGGAAAAACCGGCCAACTTCAACGCGAAGTACGCCTTCACCGTCGCGTTCAACTCGCTCGGCCCGCGGTAATAAGTGTTCCAGCCGCCATCGGGCATCTGCCGTTCGAGCAGATGCTTCACGCATCGGGACTGCTTGTTGAAATCGACTTCACCCGTCCAATGCATGAAGGCGACGACATCGGAAACGAGCGTCGAATCGACGTAGAGCTCGCCGACCCAGTAACCCTCGGCCTTTTGCTGACCGAGAAGATGCTGCTGGGTTTTGTGGATCGTTTCCTGGACCTGCTCAAAGAGCGGAACGGTCGCGGAAGCGCGAAAGGTCTCGAGGGGAACCTCGATGGTTTTCTGGGGTAACGTACTCATGGGTTCGGAAAGTCCCCGAGCATAGAAAATACCGGCGGGAGGTCAATCGTGTGACAGACCTCCCTTGTCGCCGGAGAACGTAAAGCTACTGCCCTGAGGCCCAAGGGTGGGCCTCAGACAACCGAGCCGGGTTTAGCGGCCGGAAACTGTCAACTCGCTCTTGAGCTGGTGGTCGCCCGCATAGGTCTGGGCATAACGCGCAACTTTATCGGCCTCATCCTTGGAAGCAACCGTGCCCTTGAGGAACACCATGTTGTCCGTGGTGATGACCTGAATGCTGCGGGCATCGCGCGAGAGCGACGTGTCGCCTTCCAGCTTCATCTTGATGGCTTCGGTGACGTTCAGGTCAGCCGGATTTCCGGTGGCGGCGTAGTCGTCCGCATGAACCGTCGTGGCGCAGAGAGCGGTGGCAAGACTCATTCCAGCTAGGCAAATAAGTTTAGTAGCAGTGTTCATGCCCAGAGAATATGTCATGACGCTCGTTTTGTCACCAACAATTAATGACATTTATAAAATACTACTCATAAGCATATTGCACGCTGAAAAAATAAACAGATGCGGAAAGCCCGCTCCTGCTCTCAAGCCGGAAATCAAAAAAAATGGGCAAATAGCGATCAGGCAAAAAGGGACAGCCTTCCGAGCGAAAAAGGAAGGATTTTTCAATGATGGAAAATATCCGCACTACGATTTCCCCGGAGCGGCAGCTCATTGCTTCGCCCGATAGCCCGCGCGAAACGATATGCGACTGTCCCTCCATGAAGACAATCACAACGTTATTCTGTATCGCGCTGGTCTCCACCTTGTCGCTTACCCCCAGTTACGGCGCAGGCGGTGGCGGGGGAGGTGGTGGAACGGGAGGCTCCGGCGCAGGCGGCACGGGCGGTGGTGGCGCCAGCGGAGCAGGCGGCGGAAGTTCCACCGGGACCGGATCTGGCACGAGCGCCAATGGAATGGGCAGCGGCACCGGCGCCAATGGTGTGGGTACCGGAGCGAATGGCACGGGAACCGGCGACAACGCCGATGGAGGAAACTCCGTGAGAGATGGGTCATCGACCACAAGCGGCATGCCTGGCAGTGGCACCAGTGGTAACGGCTCCTCCTCCTCTGGCGTCTCCACTAATCGTTAGCCTGCTTTTCCCTGAGCCTACCTTCTCAATAAGGTAGGCTCAGATATCCCGCTCGGTGATTTGACCGACGGCGCCTCTTTTTGGTTGATGGCCAACCCATGCCTCTGTTGAATCCTCGGGTAAATGAAATTCCCTGAGGCTGAAACTGTCAGGGAAAACAAAATATTATCGACGACGAATTGGGTTCATCGTTGGCCTTGGATTCTTCTCATGGCCGCGCTCGCCTGCTTCGCGGCTTATTATATCCCGGCTCTCTGCCTGGGAATGGTCAATGCGGAAACGGTTGTTCTTCCGGTCTTTTACCATGACATCGTGGCGGCGCACCACACGGCGGCCAATTGGCAGTGGGGCGGATTTAGTGCCGTCTTTCCCGATGTAATCACCTTCTTCGCTCTTCAAAGCATTTATCCGAATGGCCTTGTCGCCCTCCAGGCCTACATGGTTCTTCTCTTTCTCGCGCTGATCGGCGCTACCGCCGCGCTGTGCGTCTCGCTGGATCGTCCCCATAAGCTTTCGCTCTTCGCGCTCCTCCTCCTTCTTTGGGTCGCACTGGTCACCAACTTCGGCCTCCCGTTCGAGCTCGGCGTGCGGCTGCAAAATCCTCTTCTCCAACCGGTCTATCACAGTGGCACCGGACTCCTGTTCGTCATCTGCTTCGCGTTGCTCATCCGTCAGCTTTTTCATGGCTTGGGGGCCGGCTTTTGGGGGCTCTTGATCCTGGCCTTTCTGGGCGGAGTTTCGGACATTCTCTTTTTGGTCGATTTTTCTCTTCCCGCCCTGGGCACTCTCGCCCTTCTCGCTCTTGCTTTCCCGTCCGGCTGGCGCACCTATCTCGCCCTCGGCATCAATCTCACCGTGGCAGGAATCGCAGGCTATTTTCTCGCGCCTTATTGCTTCCCTGCGCAGCTCTCCACGGCCAGCTATAACCATTTCAGCCTGGATGGCGCGCTCGGCGCGCTGGGCATCATTGGTGAGGAGCTAAAGGATCCTCATGGCCACATGTTCATCCTGCTCTTCACGCTGGATGTCTTCACCATCCTCGGAGGCCTCGTCGGCTTGGTCTGTTTCTGCTTTCCCAAGCTTCGTGCGCGCATCTCGTCCCGCGCCTTCACGGTCGTTGCCTTCTGCAGTCTCACCGTTCTGCTCGATTGGGCCGCCGCGATTTTCACCGGAGATTACCAGGGCAACGACGACAACCGCTATACCGTCGTCGCACTTGTGCTGCCTCTTTTCCTCATCGTTTTTGGTCTTCATGCCGTCATTTTGTGGCGTCCCTGGCTGGAAACCGTTTTTGTCGCCGTCACCTGCGGCCTCACCGTCATTACCGCCCTTTTTCCACCCGATCCCAGCGGCGAATATCAGGATGCGATGGCCAACATCCCTTATCTCCGACAGGTCATGAAAGACCATCACATCAAGGATGGCCTCGCCGATTATTGGTTATCCAATCTCATCACTTCCCTCTCCGACGAGACCATTCCGCTTCGCTCTGTCGCAGGGGATGGAACCATCTTTCATTGGTTCAACAATATCGAGTGGTTCGGCAAAGGCCGCGCCGTCCGGGACTGGCCCGACTTTCGCCTCATTTATTCACCGGATGAGCAGGACCGGATCAACTTTGGCGCACCCGATGAAATCATCCACCCGGCCAATCGCGAGGAAATCTGGATCTATTCCGAAGCGAGAAGCATCCGCTACAGCGCCGCGTTCAACATCCTTTCCAACAAGCTCCTCGACCAGGGTCGAACAGAGGTCATTTCCGCCGCCGATCTTCCCTCCGCCGTGGGCAGTCTAGAGAAGACTTCCCGCATAGCCGTGGCGGGGCGCGATCCGGACGGTTATCTCACCTTTGGTCCCTACCTCACCCTCATTCCCGCTCATTATCGCGTAACCTTTCGCTACGCCTACCTCGCCCCACCCGATCCCGATAAAATCCCGACCTACGACAGCCTCATCCACACGGAATCGAACGAAAAAGATATCGATTACGTCCCGCTGCCCTACGTCAACAATGCCGAGCAGGTCCTCACCCGAGACCTTCTCGTCACCGGACCGGACCACCAGTACGAAATGCGCATCCACTACCATGCCTCCGGCACGCTGCGGGTCGATTCGCTGTCGATCACTTATCTCGGGCCATAGGCGGCCACCAGCGGCTAAGCGGTCAGCTGTTTAAACTTCGCCCGCACTTCGTTGGAAAAAGCTGGCCCCGGCACAAAGGTCTGCGTTGGGAAGGAAGCTTCCACCACCCGCCTCAGTTCGCCGAGCGAACCGAGATGCCCCAGCGCGAGGGCCTGGATCAGGATGTTACCGATGGCCGTCGCCTCGACCGGCCCGCTGCGCACCGTGAGACCGGTCGCATCCGCCGCCAGCTGATTGAGCAGGCCGCTACGACTTCCTCCACCGACGATGTGGAGGGTCTTGAAACTGCGGCCGGTCAGTTTCTCCAGGCCGGCCAGGGTCTGCGCGTAAGTCAGCGCGAGACTCTCGAGAATCGTGCGTACGAACGCGCCTTCGGACGCGGGCACGGGCTGGCCCGTCTCCACACAGAAGGCCGCGATTTTCTCCGGCATTTTTCCGGTGGAGAGAAAGCGCGGATCAGCCAGCGAGAGGTGCGCGGCGGCGGGACCATGCGCGATGGCGAGTTGCGTGAGCTCTTCATAAGTCAGGGTTTTGCCTGCGGCTTCCCACGCTCGACGACATTCCTGCAACACCCAGAGACCCGCGATATTCTTGAGAAAGCGAATCGTCCCACCCACGCCCACTTCATTGGTGAAGCCCGCCTCGCGCGCCACCTCGGTCATCACCGGCTTGGGAATTTCAGCGCCGAGCAGAGACCAGGTCCCCGAGCTAAGGTAGGCCCAATCGTCACCCGCTCCGGCCGGGACGGCCGCCACGGCATCGCCGGTGTCGTGCGAGCAGGTCGCAATGACTTGGGTCCCGCTCAAGGTCGCGTGGCGTTGGAGCTCACCCGTAACGGGTCCCAGCACGGTGCCGCTGGGAACGATGCGTGGAAAAATCGAAGGAGCAAGTCCGAGCGCGGCGATCAGCTTGGGCGACCAGTCCTGCGTTTCCGGATTATAAATCTGCGTCGTGCTGGCCAGCGACTGTTCCACCGCCGCCACGCCCGAAAAGCGCGCGTTGAAGTAATCGGCGATGGGAAGAAAGTGATGCGCCTTCGGCAAAAGCGAAGCGGGATCGCGCTGCTCCGCCTCGAATTGGAAGAGCGTGTTGATCGCCATGAGCTGGATGCCGGTCTCCGCGTAAATCTCCGCAAAGGGAAGTTTCTTGAAGAGCCGCGCGGGACTTTCCTCCGTGCGCGGATCGCGGTAACAAACCGCCGGGGCGAGAGCGTTGCCCTGCTCATCCAACAACACATAATCGACCCCCCACGAATCGGCGCTCAGCCCGGAAATCGCAAGCCCCCGCTGCGCCGCCTTTTCCAAACCGGCGAAAATCTGCGTCTCCAATTCGGGAAGATTCCAAGTCAGCTTTTCATTCACCTTGCGGCCCAGGTTCGGGAAGCGGTGAATTTCCTCCAGGGAAAGACGGCCTTCGCTCAAGGTCCCGAGCATGACCCGTCCGCTTTCCGCGCCAAGATCGACTCCCAGATAATGAAATGTGCTCATCCCCCTGAGCATGCGCGGCACTCCTTTTTCGTCCAGACGAGAATACAACAGCGGCCCGCCATGCATTTTAACCACGGCCGGTTACGACTTTGACGCAAGCTGCGAAGATCCCTTCGGACGAAGAGCAAAATATGTAGACGGCTGTGGGCCATCTGACGGGGACATCCGAACGGAAATAATCCGCGACCTAGAGATCGATATCCGCCGCCTGCTCATTGGGGTCGATCCGCGCGGCAAGCGGCGTGTCCTTGAACTCGATGCCGAGCCCGTTCCCGTCCGGGATGAGGCGATGGTAGCGCAGATCGACCGGATCGGAATCGGCCGGCCAAGGCAATGGCAGCGAGGCCAAAGGACGCAGCACGCGGCCATGCCACGGACAGCGCACCGAATTCGTCGAGATTTCCTGGCGATCCAGACACGCCCCTTCGTGCGGGCAGAGGCGGGGGAAAACCAGAAGCTGTCCATCGCGGGCACTCAGGCGCAGCCCCCAGTGATCACTCCGCGTGGTAAGGATGTCTTCCTGCGCGACCTTCGCCAGTTCTTCCAGGCCAAGACGAATCGGCGGAGGCGGCTGCAGATCGACTTTCGTGACCATGTTCTCGTCGAGAATATGCAGCGTGGAAATGAACGTATGCGGCGGACCGTCCGTGCGAAAACCATAACCCCATTTGCGCAACTCGCCACGCCGCGAGCGCATGGGAATGTCCTCGCTCATGAGGTTCTCGTAATTGCGCGTGATGAGCCTGCGCACAATGGGATGCAGTAATTTCATGTACCACTTCGAGCCGATGGCATAAGTCGTCACCACCCGTGTGCGGATCTCGCCGATCGATTCCCACGTCGTTTCCACGATCAGCAACAGGCTGAGGAATGAGGTATAGTAAGTCTGCCGATTTTTTCCCGAGTGATAATTCACCACCACCATCGGCAGGACGACGCCCATCACTTTTTGCAGGTTGACGCTCGTGATGACATGTTCCTCGATCGAGGTGGGGAAACCGTTGACCAGCTTGTGCAGGATGTTGAGGTGAGGGATGTCCTTGTAATTCCAGTCCGCGTCGTAAGTCTCATAGTCACCCTCGTTGACGAGGCGGAATTGCGAGAAGACAAAACCGGCGGCGGTCAGCTTGCCTATGAGTTCGTCTTTGGATTTCGTGATCATCGCGGAGATCGGTTCGAGTCGCTTGCCCAAGCGAGACTAAACGGGAAAGACCGGTGACGCGAGTCAGAAGCGACGCTTACGGTTTGCGCGCCATGGCCGCGATATTCCCAAGCTTCAATCCAATCCTCCAGGCCGGAAACCCGGGCAAGGCGACGCGGCCCAGGCCTGACGCAAAGAGGAAATGTTGAAGCAGGTACATCACCGGAAAATAGTTCTTCGTTCCCCGCACCTGCACCTGCTGAAAACCAGCGCGGCCCAGGCTTTTTTCCAGCGAGGATGGCGCGTAGAGCTGCGGATGTTGCAGGCAATAGGCGGGCCAGCGGCGGCCAAATATTTGCGCAATAAACGATTGCTGATTGTGCGTCACCACCAGGATGCTTCCTCCGGGGCGCATCTTTTTTTGGAGCAGTTCAAGCAGCGGTTGAGGCTCGAGCAGATGATCGAGCACATGAATTGCCACGACGAGGGAGAGCGATCCGTCGGGCACCTGCGCGATCTCGGCGGAGTCGGCCAGGAGATGGTGCTCCTTCCCGCGAAGCAATTCCTCCAGCGCCGGATGCACGGCGAGATTCGGCTCGACCATCCAGCAGGGCGCGAAATCCGCCGCCCGTAAGGCCTCGCGGGTGAAGAGCCCGATGTCGGGCCCCAACTCCAAATAGCCCCCGGGCTCCAATTCGGCGTGATGCCGCAACAGGTCGAGATAGCCGCGCTGGGTTTTGGCCAACAGGGCCTCGGGCAGACCGCCGGTATTGTCGTCCATCTGCCGGTAGAGCTCGGCCAGTTGGCCGGGCGTGAAGTAGCGTGGCGAATAGACCTGCCCACAGGACTGGCAGCGGCGGTAGGTGAAGAAGTGCTTCCCCTCCTTGAAAAAGCCGCGCCACGATTGCCGCAAATCCGAAAACGATGCCGTCTCCGCCACCGGCTCGCTGGTCATGCGCCAGGTGGGATCGAGCGATTCGCTTCCGCAGGCGGGACAGGCTCGCTGCAGGTAGGGCTCTTCGGCGGGCGACATCGGCGTGGAGTTTCCCCTCAAAGAGGGACGAGCGGAAAGCAAAATTCTTTCCAAGACAGGAGCCGCCTCCGGCCCCTTAAAGAATCGGCGCGGATCCGACCGTCTGCCCGAACCGGTACGAGGGTTCGAAGGAAATATCGGCGATAGGTTCGCCCGTCAGGCTGGCACGGTTGAGCGCCTCGGCGGCGCGCTGGCCGGCATTATAAAATTCGAAGCCCACGGTGGTCAGGATGGGCTCGATGAAGTGGAGATAAGGCCAATTGTGAAAACTGACAATGCTGAGATCGCTTGGGACGCACATACCCTCGGTGTGCCGCGCCGCGCAATTCAGCATGGAACCGAGGCTGTCATCGAACGCGATGACAGCCGTGGGACGCGGATCGGAGGCCAGGAGCCGCTGCACGGTGGGAAGAACTCCCCGTTCCTCGAATCCCGTCGAGAATTCGGAAATGCTCGCCGGATCGATTCCCGCGGCGTCGAGCGCATCGTGAATGCCTTCCCGCTTGATGGCATCGAGGGACATATCGTAACCGGAAAGCAGCGCGATCCGGCGATGACCGAGCTCCAAAAGCTGCTCGGTGAATTTGCGGGCCGCCCTTCGCTGCCCCAAATCGATCCGGGGCCCGGGAAGAAGCGAATGCGCGGCGAGAATATAAGGAACGTTGCGATCGCGCAGGATCTGCAGATCGTTTTCCGTCACGTCCTGCGGGAAGACGATGACGCCGCCCAGACTCGTGGCCACATCCGACCGCCATTCACCCGGGGGGCGACTGAGAAGGACGACCGCGGCCCGCAAATCGGCCATGACATTTTGGGCACCGCGGACGATTTCTGTTATAGGCCGATGCTCCGCGGCCTGTGGCGCCTTCATGAGGAAGCCGATGTCGCGATGGACCTGATGGGAACGCCCGTGGGCAAAGGTGCCTTTCCCATGCTTGCGGTAGATAAGGCCCCGGTTCTCGAGATCGCCCAGTGCCAAGCGCACTGTAACACGACTGATATCAAACCGGCGGCAAAGCTCGTGCTCGCTCGCAATGGGAAAGGGGACGGTATCGGGCCGTTGCAAAATCTCTTCGGCTAAGACAGAGGCAAGACGGGCACGGGCAGTAGAAGAACGACGGACACTCACAAATCTCTGTATAAGGGGAATCAAGCGCTTCTCAAGTCTTAACTATGCTTAATAATATACCTCGAAGGAGGTAGTCGCCCCGACTAATAAGAAAAGGCAACCCATCATGTAACACAACCCTAACTCCGGGCACGGGCTTCATGTCTCACAGGATCATCGAAACGGGTGTAAGGGGCATGGAAAAGGATGTCGAGTTTATCGGTGGGACCGTTGCGCTGTTTGGCGATATTCAGTGAGTAGGGGATGATGGGTCCCACTTGGCGTTCGTTGCCGTCCTGGTCCTTCTCGGCGTCGGGCCGGTGAAGGAGGAGCACGACGTCGGCGTCCTGCTCGATCGCGCCCGATTCGCGCAAGTTATGCAACGCGGGTTCGGATTTCGATTCCTCCGAGCGTCGATTGAGCTGGGCCAGAATGATGATCGGGATGGAAAGTTCCTTCGCCAGCGCCTTGATGCCGCGCGAGATTTCGGCGACCTCGTTTTGGCGGTTGTCCTTGGCCTGCGCCGACTCGGAGCGTAGGAGCTGGAGGTAATCGATGACCAGCAGGCTGATACCGAAGCGATCCTTCATCCGGCGGGCCTTGCCGCGTAGTTGGTTGATGGTCAGGAATGAGGAATCGTCCAGATAGAGCGGCCATTCCTTCATGTCGGCCGCGACGAGGCGCAGCTTCTGCATGGAGTGCTCATCGAGATCACCCTGGCGGATGCGCTGGAGGCTTTCGCTGCCGTACGCGGCGAGAAGCCGGAGCATGAGCTGCTCGTTGGTCATTTCGAGCGAGAACATGCCGACGGCGTGGCCCGGCTTCTTCCACGAATCGGTCGCCTCGTCGTAGCGCTGATCGAGGGCATGGCGGGCAAAGGTCAGCGCGAGCGCGGTCTTGCCCTGGCCGGGACGGGCGGCGAGAACGATCATTTCGCCCGCTTTCCAGCCGGCGGTCATCTCATCGAGCTTGTGGAAGCCGGTGGGCAGGCCGTGGAGATGGCCCTTGCGGGTCTGGAAATTCTCGATGAGCTTCAGCGCGCGGTCGATCTCCTCGCGCGCGGAAACAGTCGAGTTGGTCAGGCCCTGGTTGGTGACCTGGAAGATGGCGCTCTCCGCGCGGTCGAGCACGGAGGGAACGGAATCGGGCATGTCGACGATGTCCTGCACAATGGTCGAGCAGGCGAGTTGCAGGCAACGCAGCAGGCTCTTGTCTTTGACGATCTGGATGTACGAGCCGACGTTGAGATGCGTGGCGAAGCCGACGAGCAGTTCGGCGAGGATACCGGGTGAGCCGACGGCCTCGGCCAGCTTGCGGTCGGTGAGCCATTGATGAATGGTCATGACATCGATGGCCTGGGACGAGTTGTACATCTCACGCATCGCGCCGAAAATTTCCTGATGCGCGGGGACGAAGAAATCCTCCTTGGTCAGCGCGACGGTGGCGTCGTTGATTACTTCGGCGGGCTGCGCCATCATACAACCAAGGACCGCTTTTTCCGCTTCGGCGCTGTAAAGGACTGTCGGGGAAAGCGCCTCGCCCGCCGAGACGGCGCGGCGTTTTGATTTCTGATGAGGAGCGGAAGAGGCGGGCATGATCATATTTGGGGAGGGCGATATTGCGCCGCAAAAGTCGTCGTTAAAAGCGACAAGATATTCTTTCTCCTCCCGTAGCTGTGCGCAACTTATTCACAGGTTATTGGCGCGGAAAAAAGGGCGTCAGATCTTCAGGGAGCTTACCCACCCACCGCCGTGTATTGGTACAGCCCCCGCTTCCAAAGAATCCCGCTCAAAATATAGAAGAAGCCGACCCAGGCCCATTGCCAGACGAAGCCCCAGGCCATCGCCGCGCCATGCACGTGCCCGATCAAAATGGCAGCGGGAAAATAGGTCTCGTACGCGAAGGGCAGGCAATTGCAAACGTCCTGAAGCCAGGGCGGTAGCGCATCAACCGGAAAGATGTGGCCGCCGAGCAGGAACTCGATCGAGTAGATAATGAACGTGATGCTCCCGATATCGAGAATCCAAAAGGCGATCATCGCCAGCGTGAAGCAGAAGAAAAACTGGATCATCCCCGCCCCGACGATGGCGAGCAGCGCCCACGGCAGGTTCGCCGCCCAGGGCACATCCGCATAATAACGCCCCAGCCAGATCATGGCCAAGGCCAGCGGCACGACGGCAAAGGCCGCATGGACCAGCCGTGCCGCCGCGAAGAGATGAAAGCGGTAGAGGCGATAGTCGATCGGCTTAAGCAGGAGCGCATTGATCCGGCCTTCGCGGATGTCCTCGGCGATTTGAAAATCGTCCTCGTTCGGCACCGTCAGCGTATCGACGATGATGAGCGTGATGAAATAGGCCACCATGCTGGTGAAGGTGTAGTTGGCAAACGTCTTCTGTCCGGTGAAGACCGCGTTCCACAAGAACACCGAGCCAAGCAGCGGCACGAAACTGACCAGCACGCGGAGGAGAAAATTCCAGCGATAGATCAGGTTGCTCTGGACGCCCAGATTGAAAATCTGGACCTGGAGTCGCAACGGCGCGGTTAGCATGATGAATCCATAAGAAAGCCTGTCATTCCGGGCGAGTCAAAAAGTTGCCCGCCCGTTCCAGGAGGTTGCTAAAAAAGGCAGTCATCCTGAGCTTGTCGAAGGATCAGTTCTGCCTCTTGCTTTTACCGAGGCAGAACTGATCCTGCCACACGTGTGTGCGACAAGCTCAGGATGACCGAATTTTTGAAAGTGAGCCTTCTCCAGCAAGCTCCTTGGGGATGCCGGAGATCTCTACGGCTTGGCAAGAACGGGCACGATATTCCGCACGATGGTGATGCTGAAAGTCTTTGAATCCCCGGGCCGCACCACGGTGACCTTTACCGGCGTGTGGGGCTCGCCGCGCAGGAGGCTATTGACCGCGAAATCCACTTTCAAGCCAGCGAGCTTTTCACCGTCGATCTCCACAATTTCATCGTCCTTCTTCAAGCCCTTGCTCATCGCGGGACCGTTGGCGAGGACCTTGCGGACGATCAAATATTGGTGAATGGAGGTCGACGGCGCGGCATCCCCGCCAACGATGACCCCGATACCCGCCATGCGATGGACGCTATTGCCCTCGGTTCCCGTGTCCTCACCATGGAGGCTGCGGGTCAAACCGAAGACGAGGGTAAGAATCAGGAGGGCAAACAGGCGGAGCAGGTTCATGCCTCAAGGCTAGGGCCCTCCCGCACGGAGACAAGACTTGGCTGCCGATGCGGGAGATGGCTTGACGTCTCCTGGCTGAACCCGTATCCACACTTCAGTTCTTTGACAGCGTCCGGCCGCTCACGCCGCCGGACAACACGCAAGAAAGTGCCCCGATAAAAGGGGAGAATAGGGAAACAGGTGTGAATCCTGTGCGGTAGCGCCGCTGTAACGGGCGACGAAAGCTCCACAAAAAGCCACTGCGCGAAGGCGCGGCAAGGCGGAGTAAGTAGGACGACCCCGAAGTCAGAAGACCTGCTTTCTGTGCGCTCATCAAGTCCCGGGCCGCGTGGTCCGGGCGACTGTCCCGCCAAGGACAGGATGGGAGTGGAGTCTCTTCGGCGCTTTTATTGGCGACGTCCAGCCTTCGTCTCTCCCTGCGGAAAGATCGAGGGCTTTTTTATGCCCGCGTCCCTTTCCGCCCCGGAACAAAACGCGACCCTGGCCGGGTCGCAATTGCCCTTAGAAAGCAGGACTCCATGCAGCTCATCTCGACCCTTAACCACAGGAAGCGTCGTCGCCTCCTCTCCCTCCTCGTGCTCGCGCCGCTCGCGCTTTATCCGTTGAGCGCCCAGGTCTTGGCTCCCGAACAAAAGCCCGCCGCCAAGAACAAGGCGACTGCGCCTTCCGGAGCCAAAGCCAAGCCCGCGCCAGCTACCACGTCCACGACCCCGGCACCCCTCACGCAATTGCCCACCATCGTCGTCACCGCCGCGACGCGCAATGCCCAGGCACCCGACACGACCGCGACTTCCAACACGGTCATTACGCACCAGGACCTCGAAGACAACCAGTACATCAGCGTGGCCCAGGCGCTGGAAAGCGTGCCCGGCCTGGCCGTCGTGCCCACGGGCGTCCCCGGCCAGCAGACCTCCATTTTCACGCGCGGCACCGATAGCAACCAGACGCTCTTCACCATCGATGGCCGGCATCAGCCGATGGGACTCTCCGGTGCGTATGACTTCACCAATCTCACGCTCGATAACATCGACCAGATCGAGGTGGTGCGGACGCCCTCCTCCTCCCTCCAAGGCGGCAGCGCCACCGGCGGCGTGATCAATCTCGTGACGCTGACCGGACGCGGCCTGGCCACGCCGGAAAGTTCCATTTCCTTCGAAGGTGGCTCGTTCGGCACTTATCGCGAGATCGTGCAGAGCCGCGGAAGCGAAGGAAAATTCGATTACGCCGTGAGCGGATCAAATGAGGACGCCGACATGAATCGTCCGAACGAAAATTACCGGAACACGGTCTATCGCGGCAACTTTGGCTATCAGGTTACGCCCGATATTTACGTCGATGTGCATACCGGCTACTCGCTCGCGAATGCCGGCTCGCCGAATACGATCGAGGAACCGGACCCAGTCGCGCGCCTGCAAACCGAGGATTGGTTCATCTCGCCCGAAGTGACGGCGAAGGTGACCGATTTCTACACCACCAAGCTTTTCTATAATCACGACCAGCAAAGGCAGGTTGACCACGATCTCTATACCAGTGCTGATTTCTTCATCGATCCGCTGAGCACGCGCTTGCAGATCAATACCGACTCGCTCGACTGGCAGAATAACTTCGAGCTTGCCCGTAATTGGCAGGTCACCGCCGGCATCCAGACGGACAATACCAGCGTCTACCAATTCACCGATGTGGACGACTTTGATTTCCCGCCCGTCGTGGGCCAACGCACGGCGCAAAACAGCCTCTTCAATATCGGCGGATACGTGCAGAGCCAGTGGCAGCCGATCAAGGGACTCAACCTCATTAGTTCGGTGCGCGAGGACCAGTATTCGGATTACTCCGGCGCTCTGTCGTGGCGGCAGGGCGTCTCCTATCGCGTGGCCCAGACGCAGACGCTGGTGCACGCCTCCGGTGCTTCTTCTTACACGCCGCCTTCGCAGCAGGATCTTTATTATCCTGGCTCCAGCAATCCCAATCTGAAACCGGAAACGAGTCTCGGCTGGGAAGTTGGCGTCGAACAGCCGCTCGCGGATGGGAAAGTGACGCCCAGCGCGACCTATTTCCACAACGACATCACCAATTACATCCAGTTCGACCAGAATTTCATCCCGCAGAATGTAGGGCATGCCACCACCGAAGGCGTGGAAATCGACCTCAAGGCGAAGCCGCTCGATCAGCTCACGCTCGATCTCAACTACACTTACCTGACAGCCAATAACGACGACACCAATGTCCGGCTCCTGCGCCGTCCGCGCAATAGCGTGAACTTCACCGCCGTCTGGACGCCGATCGAGCCGCTCACCTTCAGCGCCGGGGGCTCCTGGGTCGTGGGACGCGAGGACGTCGATGCGGTCACCTTCGCCCAAGTCAACGCGCCCGATTACTTCGTGCTGCGCGCCAGTGCGACTTACCGGATCTGCAAGAACGTGACGGTGTGGGTGCGGGGCGAGAACCTGACCGACGATCATTACCAGCCCGTGCTCGGTTATCCCGCACTCGGCCTCGGTGGTTACGGCGGCGTCAAAGTCTCCTTCTAAAAATAGGACCTTGCGGTCGGCAGTCATGCCGACCGTCGAATCAGTGGTAGCCGCCACACGCCGTGCGGTGGAGGACAGAAAAAAAGCTTCTATGTTCCACTCATTTTTAGAAAAGGCACCACCGCACGGCGTGCGGCGGCTACCACCAAGCCAAGGATCAAAGCGAAGGACCTATCTCACCGCATGCGGCAGGTTTGGCTGTAAATGCTTCACCTGTTCCGCCGAGTCGCGATGACAGACCAGGATCGCGTCCTCCGTCTCGATCACGATGAGGTCCTTCACCCCGCAGAGCGCCACCACGCGCTTCTTGGAAATCACGATGTTTCCCTGCGAATCATGAATCGCCACGGCTCCTTGCAGGGTATTTCCGTGGATGTCGGCCGGCAGATGCGCCGGGAGCGCCGTCCAGCTTCCCACATCGTCCCAATCGAAACGCGCCTCGGCCATCGCGACGCGCTCCGCCTTTTCCATGATGGCGTAATCGACCGAGATCTTCGGCAGTAACGGAAACTGCTCCGTGAGGTAAGCAGCGTAGTCGCCTTTCGGAAATGCCTCGATGAACTGCGCCAGTTCGGGCTGCAGGCGCCGGGCCTCGCGTAAAAACGTGCCCGTTTTCCACAGGAAAATTCCGGCATTCCAAAAATAGCGACCGCTTTCCAGGTAAGCCTTTGCCAATT
>JAMFSY010000147.1 GCA_026225555.1 Methylacidiphilales bacterium | reverse complement strand
TGTAATTTTGTTAAATAACACGTAAAAATTTTATCTTTCGCCCCGCATGTGTTCTCGGAAACAGGCTACCCCCCCCCCCCCCCCCCCCCCGAAACAAACCCAAATATGAAAAACAAAACCATCCTAATCACAGGCGGCACGACCGGCATCGGTCTTGCCACTGCTCAACTCCTAATCGCCGAGGGAGCCCGGGTGATTGTCACTGGTCGTAACCCCGATACACTGGCTTCTGCCCGCAAAGTGCTCGCCGGAGCAACTGTCATTGCCTCCGATGCCGGCAGCCGCTGCGCTGGCCCTGGGCGAGGAAGTTAAGAAACACGCAACTCAGCTCGACGGTGTTTTCTTGAATGCCGGAATTGCCCTGTTTGCACCCTTTGAGGCTGCCTCTCCGCAGAGTTTCGAGGACATGTTCAACATCAATGTTCGTGGGCTCTTCTTCCAGCTTCAATCCGTTCTTCCTCTGTTGGCCAATCCAAGTTCCGTGGTCATTACTTCCTCCATTGCGGCTTCGACTGCCCAGCCTGGAGCATCGGCTTATTCGGCAACCAAGGCCGCGGTGACCTCACTTGGAAGGACGCTGGCCGTTGAACTGGCCTCGAAAGGAATACGGGTCAATGTGCTCAGCCCCGGTCCCATTGACACGACGATCTTCGATAAAATCGGGTTTCCTGCGGAGCAGATCGCCGGCTTCAAGCAAGCCATGTCATCAAAGTCCCTCGTGGGGCGGTTGGGGACATCCGAGGAAGTTGCGCAATCCGCGCGGTTTCTTCTTTCCTCGGCGTCGAGCAATGTCACCGGTACGGAACTTATCGTGGACGGCGGCGTTCGCCTGACTTGATTAGATTAGTATAACCAGAAATGGCCGCCAGCGCATAAACGGTGGCGGTCTGTTCTTTTTGTTCCCCGCATGTTGGGCTCCCAGCCACATGCCCGGCGCTCGATTTCACTTCCCACCCTTATCTCCCGAATTCTTATGAGCAAAAATGTAACCGTCGGTCTTTTCGTCACCTTGAAAGCCAAACCCGGAAAGGAAACTGAAGTTGAACAGTTTCTCAAAAGTGCGCTGCCACTCGCCAATCAGGAAGAGGCGACGATCGTATGGTACGCTCTGAAGCTGAGTGCCTCAACTTTTGGCATCTTCGACGCTTTCGGCGGTGACACGGGACGCCAATCGCACCTTTCCGGACCGATCGCAGCAGCTCTTATGGCCAAATGGGAGGAACTCCTTTCCGAACCACCGAAGATTGAGTAAATTGAGATATTAGCGTCGAAATTGAATTCCTGAAAGACGGAGTCAAAAATCTAACTCATAGCTCTGACGTAAACCAACCAGCAAAAAAGAAAAAATAAGTATATGGGTAAGTCACAAAATAAAGTCACCGTTAGTTTGAAATCCACCTCCACTCCAGATCTGACCCAACGTCCTCCCCGCAGTCCTCGAGCCAAGCTCGGCGGTTACGTGCTTCTTCCCCGTATGCTCGACAAAGGCCGGGCGACAGCAGCCGGCAAGAACGGAGAATTTCATTACGATTGCCCCATCGATCAACACATCCTCAAGTTTCTCGGTCTTTCTGCTCCAACCCTTTTAAAGCAACTCAAAACAGGTAAGGGAGACGGCGAAATTCTAGCCTGGATCAAAGAGAACCAAAAAAACAAGCAACAGGCTTGGGAAATAGAAGTCTGGTCGGCCTATCACGAAAAGCGTGGCCCGGATAGTGATGAGGAGACGGCCACCTTTTTCACAGGCAGATTGGTTGAACTTGGAGGTGCGCTCCGGAAAGACATCAAAACTTGGTTCGACCTGCTTGACCTCGACGATCTTGTAACTTTTGGTGGCAAGCCCTAGCGGCACAAATCAACCTCGAAAGCATTTGCTATCGCGAAGCTTGGCAAATCGGCGCGCCAGTGAGCCGCCGAGACCTATTGAAGGTGCCAAAGGAGCGACTCGATAAGGCTTCCTCGCCCGTGGGGAAGCGAACCGGTAAGGCGTGTTAGCTTATTTTCATGAACTCAACCTCAAATTCCAATGTTCGGATAGCCGTCATAGCAGGTGTCGGATCTGGTCTCGGAGCCTCGCTTGCGCGCCGATTCGCCCAGGAGGGTTGCAAAGTTGCGCTGCTGGCGCGCTCAACTGAATACCTCGAGCAACTCGCGCGTGAGATAAATGAAAAGCACGGGGCCGGTTCGGCGTTTGCGGTCACCTGTGATTTGGGCAATCCAGAACAAATTGCAGACGCATTCAAACAGGTGCGGGAGAAATTAGGTCCCACCGATTTGCTCGTAAATCATGCCAGCTCAGGCGGCGGTCCGCGCGGAGGCAGTTTGCTGGAACTGGATCCGGACGCTTTTGAACGGGCCTGGAGAGTTGGGGTCTTTGGAGCCCTGCTGTGCGCGCGAGAAGCCGCTGCCGATATGCTCGCGTCAGGCCGGAATGGTGGAACGATACTTTTCACGGGCGCCACGTCATCTGTGCGCGGACGCGGGATCGCTTTTTCCAGCGCCAAGTTCGGCTCCCGTGGGCTCGCGCAGTCCTTGGCTCGAGAACTCTGGCCACGAGGCATTCACGTCGCTCACATTGTGCTCGACGGTGGCTTCGCCGATCTTTCTCAGGGTCCACCAGCGAATGACGAACTGGACCCAGACGCCATGGCTACAGTCTACTGGCAACTTGTCTGCCAGGAGCGCAGCGCCTGGACCTTGGAACTCGACCTTCGCCCCTACCAAGAAAAATTTTTCGAGTAGGTCGGCGCACCGCCTGAGCGGCTGAGGGCGCGTTCGCGCTGCGCGGTGTGAAGGTGATCATCCCGGTCCGCGGGCGTCCACCCGCGCTCAGGTCATGGTCCAGCGCCTCGCCCAACCTGTTACCACAAACGTCTTCAAGACGTTCCGAGACGACGAGCCGGTGCTGCCCGGGGCGCCAAGGGTGGCTAGGGATAAGCTGGGCTGCGGTTCCATCCGGTGCGAGTGACACGCACGTCTGAACGACCTCTCCGGAAGAGGTTAGGACTCCGATCTCGTCCTCGCAAAGGGCGGCGTCCATAACCCTGTCGAAGTGCAGGTCGGCAGCATCGAGGCTTCCCACTTTGGGGGAGACGATGCGCCAGTAGGTCTCGTTGACCGCTTCCAGAACTGGATCGCTTACTTGGAAGGTATGGCGCGCTGTCTGCCCGAGCACCGTGACGACAAAGCTGTACGTCCGCCCAACGAGAAGCGCCGGCTCATGAGCCGGGTCCGCCCCAAGACCGCGTTTGATCCTTCCTGGTTCCATCAGCACAGTCAGGCGGCGTCCATCAGGCGACCAGAGTTCCTGTGACAGGACGAGGAAAGGGTCACGCACAACCTGCTCCTCCTCGTTCAAAAGCCAGAGTTGGTCACGATCGAAGTGCGCCTCTCCGGGCCTCGGAAAATGTAAGTAGAAACGCAGGGTGTTGGCAGGGAGCACCTCGGCCTGTGGAGAGATGCGGATCGCCGCCTTATTGACAATTCCGATACGTTGGCTGGCGGCCTCCACGGAATTCGCAAGCCTAGGCTTTTGGCAGCGGTCATCTAGTGTCATTGGTTGGTTTCTCTCAAAATGGCTTGCTGAGCCAATTGTTCTGTGACCGCCCGATGAATGAGATAGATCATCGCGAGGGACAGCAGCGCCGTGGCCATGACGATGTAGCCCATCCAGTCGAAGTGCTGCAGCTGGCCCGCGCTGTTTTGGACAAGGATCAGCCCTGCGAACGCAGAGGCGATCCCGCCTGAAAATTGCTGCAACGAGGCCATGATGGCGTTGAACGATCCGCGCTTGGTGACCTCGGGTACGGCGGAGAAGAGGGCCTGCGCCGGTATCATGCGCGAAAAGATGCCGACAAAAAGCAGTGCATTAACGACGATGACGGTGATCAGGGAGGTGGGACCAAGATTGGTGTAGACGGCGATCATGATCAGAGTGACCACGGTTCCGAAGAGAAACGTGCGGAATTTCCCGAACCTGTCACTGGCCTTGCCCACCAGCGGGCCGATGAAAACGGTGCACAGCCCCGTAACGAGATAGATCGTCGGCAGATCGCCGAGCGGAATGCCGAGGTTGTTGACAATGAACGTGCTCAAGAACGGCATGATCATGTAGCCACCCGTGGTCAATGCCATGATCCCCACGAAAGCCGGAAGGTATTTCGGCTCTAAGATCGTTCTGGCCAGGTGCTGCCAGGCGCTGTGTTCCTGCTTCGCTTTTAGATGCCCGACAACCGGCTTCATGAAGAGGGCAATGACAAGGCTCGCTGGCACTGCGTTGACCAAGATTGCAACAAAGGGACTGTGCCAATTCCAAAGGCCAGCGAGGTAGATGCCGGCCGGAAGGCCGAGCACCTGAGCGCCGGCAAAGGCGGTCTGAATAAAACCCATGACGCGGCCGCGCATTTCCAGAGGGAACAAATCCGCGGCGATGGCGAGAACCACCGAGCCGACCACGCCGCCGAAAAGTCCGGTCACCACGCGGGCCGCCAGGAGTAACGGATAGGTGGGAGCCAAGGCACACAACGCGGTGCCAAGCATGAATCCGCCATAGAAAAACAGCAAAAGCCGTTTGCGATCGAACCGGTCCGCGAAGCCTGCCGCGGCGATTCCGGATATCGCGGCGCTGAATGCGTAGGACGAGACAGCCAAACCAAATTTATGGGTGCTAATATGAAGCGCTGGCATGACAATGGCGCCCAGCGGCGAGATGATCATGAAGTCCAGAATGATTGTGAACTGTAGGAACGCCAGAATTCCCACCACGAACTTCTGGTAGGACGAAAACGTGGGCTTAATCGGCGACTCGGTATTTGTGATCGCGTTCATTGCGCGCCGCTCCCTAATGCGTCGGGTCCGAAACGACGCTCGACTTTGAAATGGACGGCCAAACTCTCGCGAGGCGCGTCCGGTGAATCGACGTCGTGGTCGAGCGCTTCCCCGACGCGGTTTCCACTGACGTCTTCCAGGCTGCTCCCTACAACGAGTTGATAGGCGCCGATGCGCCAGACGCCTTCCGGACGCCATGACCAGACTCGTCCGTTGGCGGACGCTGTCACCTGTCCTGGCTGGAATCGTCCCTGAGCGTCTACAACTTCCAGTTGGTCGCGCAGAAGAGCGTCGTCCATCTCACGATCGAATGTAACCGTAAGGGCCTCACTCGATCCGGCCTTGGGCAACGTAAGGCGCCAGGTTTGCGGGGTAATGGCTGTGCGGACCGCAGGCGTAACTTGATAATCAAAGCGCCTGCCCGATACTTCCACTGTAATTCTCTGGCCGACCTGAAGTGGAGCGGCACTTTCGCCGTCCCCTTCCACGTCCCGTTTAACGCGACCTGGGTCAAATAAGACCGTAAGGCGCCGGCCATCGGGACTCCAGAGATCCTGACCGAAGTCCATGAACGCCCCGTCGATCGTGCGGCCAGCGGCATCGAGCAGCCGTATATCTCGCGTCTCAACCACGCCCCGCGCCGTATGGTCAAAGGTGACATAGAGGCGGAGGGTGTTTGCCGGGATCGACCTCGCCGTCGGCGAGATCGACACCACTTGCGGAGTCACGCTGCTCGACGCCAGCGCCATCGAGGCTATGACGAGGGCGACGATCATTTGCCGCCGCCCTTAAAGTCTTGCTCTGCCCAGATCTCGTCCAGATTGTTGACCGGCAACGGAAACGTCAGCAGCGCCTGAAGATTGAGAGAGCCGGAAGGCGCATCACGCGTGACCGACACCAAGTATTTGTCGTCAAGTTTGTCCGCAAAAAGGGATGATCCGATAAACATCAACGCCTTGCCTACCGGGCCGAGCGGGTATTCGGGGCTCCGGTCTCCAACGCCGCCATGAGGCGAGTTTTCAGGCAAATAGGTGACCGCTTTCTGCAAGCCGGAAATCGGGATCATGCGTGGGCTATGACCGACATTCGTTACGAACAGGCTTGGTTCTCCGTGGAACGATACCGAAACTAGGCTGAGCGGCTGTCCATTACCCATGTCGCCAACGGTCCTTCCGGTTACTTTGGCGCCTTCCTTCAAGTCCGCGATCGGAATCAGGACAAGTGGGCTGCAAGTGTAGGCAGCGATGAGCGTGTCCTGGCCATCGATGGTAGCGAAGCCCATGGCGCGGATGGGGGCCCTAGTCTCATAGCGCTCGTGGGCGACGTGGTAGATACGAACGGCGGTCGATGAGGACCGACCGTCAAAGGGGTAGGACACCCGCCGAAGCGTCGACGAGAATTCCTCGTTAGAGATGCCAGCGACAAACAGCTCTCCGTTGTGGAATTTCATATCGACGATGGTCATGGACCTCATCGGCGTCATGGCCTTGAGGTGATCTCGATCACCCCTCGGCATGGGCAAATCGCCAGTTCGGTCGCGGAAGTGTTCGTCCGGGGTCGGGGCGTCGGGAACAACCCAACTGGTGGGCGTGGAGCTCGCCAGATCCACCTGGGACAGAACGCCGCTAAGCGAGACCTTGACCAAGGCCGGGCTTCCAGCGCCGATCGAAACCGAAAGGTAGACTTCGTGGCTGGTGGGATGGACCGCCATTCCGTTGATGTGGATGCTGGATTGGGACGTCTTGAGCAGTGCAGCAATCTGGCCGTCGATACCTTCTACGTCCAACGGCATCGCTGCGGTTGTAGCCGTCCCTGCGCCGATCGGGTAGGCGAACACCGCGCCGCTGATGTTGTCGCCGACGAACAGGACCCCGTCCGGACTGAACGTCAGGGCCCCGGCGTACTGCAGCTTCGCTGCGGCAGGCGAGGACACGCTGGTCGCAGACACAGGGTCTGCCTGAGCCAGCACGGGCACCAAAGCCGACGAGGCGATCACGAGGGCGCTTGTTGTGGAGAGGAGAGTAAGTTTCATCATATTTTCTTTTCTTTAAGTTCTGGTTGTTGGACGGCAAGAGATGCGAATCGGCATCGGTGTCGACCTCAAAGGTGGCAGCCGCCGCTCACGCCGCACGCTTGGGCGGGAGCTGGGCGCCCGGGAAATCAAACTCCACCCAGACCTTGTCTATCCGTGCGGGAAGCGGACTGGTCATCAAGGTTTCAAGCGTTAGATCGCCGGTATCCGCGTATCGGGTCAGCGAGACGAAGAATCGGTCGCTGAACAGGTCCGCCCGCAACGACGATCCGACGAACAGCACCTGCTTGCCGACCGGCCCGGCCGGCATGGTGGGATGTTGGTCCAACATCTTGTCCTTGGTCGGCCGGTTCTCGGGCGTGTAGCCTTCGGCCGAGCGGATTCCGGAGAGCGGAACTATCATGGGGCCGCGAGCGAGATTGGTAATGAACAGCTTGTCCTCTTCCCCATCACGGAATGCGACCATGCTGACCGGCTGGCCGTTGCCCATGTCGCCGATTGTTTTGCCCCTCACTTTCGCGCCGTGCTTTAGCTCTGAGACCGGAATGGTGACGAGCGGGCTGCAAGCATAGGCGGCTATGAGCGTGTCTTCGCTGTCGATGGTCGCGAACTGCATGGTCCGCATCGGGGCACGTGTTTCGAACAGGCCGTGGGCGAGGTGGTATATCTCTACTTGGGTCTCGCTGGCGACCCCGGTGAACGGAAAAGGAATTCGCCGCAGCGTGGAGGAGAACTCCTGGTTCGAGACGCCGGCGACGAACACCTCGCCGTTGTGAAACTTCAGATCCACGATCGTCATAGATCGGAGCGGCGTACGCGCTTTCTCTTCGAAGACCGCCGCCGGCGGATAAGGAAATGAGCCAGCCCGCGACTTAAAGGTCTTGCCCTCGTCAGGAACGTCGGTCAGTCGGTGTACCGTCATCTTCGACGATGAAAGGTCGAATGGATGTACCTCGCCAGCAAGCGAGACGCTCACGACCGCAGGCTCCAGGCGATCGCCATTGCGCACGCCGACGGACAGGTAGGGCTCGCGCGTCACGGGGTGGACGGCCATCCCGTTCATCACCAGACTTTTCGCCGTTACACCAAGCGCTGCGGCAATCTTCTCGTCAATCGACTCGAAGAGAAAGGGATCCAGCGAGGCTGGAGCCTGGCCGCGTTCGGTCTCGAAGGCGAAGACGGCCCCGAGCTTGTTGTCGCCTACAAAGAGAACCCCTTCGGGACTGAAGGTAAGAGCCCCCGCCGATTGCGGGGTGTTACCAAGGGAAGTGGAGTCGATATGAAGCAGTGTGGGCATTGTATGTTTTCCTGAGGAGTTTAGTTTGGAAGAGTTGCAGAATGGCTCAGGCGACAACTGGAGCTTTGAATCCGCGGGCGTAAATGACGAAGGCCGACAAGGCCAGAAGGATGATGGTCACCACGGCGTGGGAAACCTCGCCACGCGACAAATGAAACCCGGTGGCCAGCAACATGATCGTCGCTAGGCCCACTGCGGCCGAGGTGGTAAGAACGGGAAAGATTCGGGTGAGGGCCGGCAGAATCAGTCCCACCGCTCCAGCCAATTCGGCAATGCCGATGAAGGTAACAAGGGCTTTCTGATCCGCCAGGGCGGGCGCAGATGCAGCGAACTGATCGAATGCGAAGAGCTTCATGGAACCTGAAGCGACGAAGACGAGGGCGAGCAAGACCTGAACAATCCAAGAGGCAATTTTCATTTGGTGACTTCCTTTCGTTTGTAAATTTAATCGTCAATAGACGGCAATACCGCCTTGGTGTACTTATCGGTACAGTAGTCATCGCCGCGGTCCACGCACAAGCTTTATTTGTACTGATCGGTATATCTCTCGTTTTTTTAAGCCACGTAATTCGAGCACTGAGAGAATAACTTCTGAAGTTGACGTGGCCATCTCCGCCGCCCATTACAAGTACGGCTTCAGTTCAATCAAGACTATCAAACTGACAACTGACAGCGCGGTATTTGGCCCACTCGGATGTGAAGTACCTTCGTTTAACGTCGCGGGTTTACTGGCACTTAATCTAGGAGGCGCAGGACTCCTGTACGCAGGCAGAATTATGACTGCGCGCAGTGGAATTCCTCTGACTTAGGCCTTCATCTAACTGTTCGCCGGGGACTACTGGGCCGAGCCGGCCAGCTATCCATCGCAATATCGACGACCCGGAGTAGATCCTCTCTCATGCTTCCTCCTTTAGCCTGGAGCCCTAGCCCGTGATAAACCGTAACGTAAAATTCTGCTAAGTTTCTGGTCGAGACATTTCCGGGAAGTTCCCGTTCTTGAATTGCACGATCAAAACGAGTTTGCAGGGCTTGAAGGAATGCGCCCCGACAATAGGCAAACATGTGTTTTAGGTTTGCCGAGATACCGGGAAAATTCGTCGCCTGGCTGCTAAAGCAACCACCTGGGTTTTTCGGGTTGGTGAATTTTTCAACCGCTTTCTTAAGCAGCCGCGTCGTCCCCTCTCTCGCAGTAGCACTGGCGAAGGATTCCTCAAACAAGGCGCCACTGGATTTCGCGTAAAGCTGCATGGTCTTCTGAAAGAGCGCCTCCTTATTACCAAACGTCGCGTACAAGCTGGGCCGATTGATACCCATGGCCTTAGTCAAATCGGGTAGTGAGGTGCCATCATAGCCCTTTGCCCAAAACACTCGCATGGCCGCTTCCAGCGCTTTCTCCTCATTAAACTTTTTTGGACGGCCTCTGCGCTCTCCGATCAATTCTTTTTTCATACCGACTGATACAATAACACTTGACTCACTTTAGTCCAGTGGTACTGGTGTACCGATCTGTACAAAATAAGTGGTGATCATGTTCTGATCCACAATCCAAACCTCAAAAAGATGATCGCGCCAAACCTTCCCAACTGGACCTATCAAATCAAACAGATCGCCGGGAGGCTCTATGCGCTCCATGGCGTGGATAAACAGGGTCACATCGTGGATTCAGTCGGCACGGACTTGGACAAACTCGAGGAAGATTTTCTCGAAGCGGCTCAAAAAATCGACCTAGCTCTTTTCTCTGACGTAAAACAAACAACCAAAAGAAAGAAATAAGTTATGGGCAAGTTACAAAATAAAGTCGCGGTTATCACCGGAGCCACCTCAGGCATGGCCTTGGCGACTGCCAAGCTATTTGTCGAGGAGGGAGCTTACGTGTTCATCACGGGCCGTCGCCAGGAACAGTTAGACAAGGCGGTTAAAGAAATCGGCAAGAACGTCACGGGAGTGCGGGGAGATTCCGGCAGTCTGGCCGACCTCGATCAGCTTTTCGCAACGGTGCAAAAGGAAAAAGGTCACATCGATATCCTTTTCGCCAGCGCTGGGATCGGTGAACGCGGCAAACCGATTGGAACTGTGACGGAGAAACACTTCGACGACACCTTCAACGTCAATGTGCGGGGCACGTTGTTCACGGTGCAAGGAGCTTTGCCGCTTTTTCGTGATGGAGGTTCCATCATCCTGAATACCTCCATCGCCAACGAAAGGGCTTTCGCCGGCGCTGCAGTCTACGGAGCCAGCAAGGCGGCCGTGCGCTCCTTTGCGCGCACTTGGACGCAGGAACTGAAGGACAGGAAAATCCGCGTTAATGCCATGTCTCCTGGCCCTATCGGTGACACGGGGAGCTTGGAGAATACTCCGGATCAGATGAAGGCCCACATGGTGAGCCAGATTCCCTTAGGTCGCCTCGGCTTATCCAAGGAAATCGCCTCCACCGTACTCTTTCTCGCATCCGATGATTCCAGCTTCGTGACTGGCGTTGAGATCGCGGTGGATGGCGGAATGAATCAGGTCTAGTCCGCGGCCCAATGTCCTGCTCCCAGGCTTAAAGGTGCGTGGTGTCTCCGATGCTCATTCCGGAACGAACCGATGCTTGGGGGGAGTTGGTCGGACAAAATCTGTCCGGCCACTTCCCCGAAGGCGGTCAGACCGGACCGGGTTCGGTGCCCTCTGCCCCTTTCAAAAAAATAGTAGGTTCTTGAAACACTGGACATGTCGCTTCCATTCGTAGGCCGTCAAAAGGAACTCACCCAACTCCAAGCTGCGTATTTACAGCGTCGGCATCTGATCATCAGTGGCCCGTCCGGACGAGGAAAGTCTACGCTCCTCTGCCGGTTCGGAACGCATTTCTCGTTGCTCGTTTGTGATAAGACAACAGAGGTTGGCTCAACTTGTCGGGAGCTAGCGCCTCTTCTTGGTGTTCCCTTGATATCTCCCTACAGTGAAAGCTTCGAGACCGCAGTTATTGTCAGCATCCGCCAACGGGGAAAACCCATTGCGTTTGATAACGTCGATAATCCGCCCATCCGACTAGAGAGCTTCGTAGCACGGCTCGCCGATGCTGTTCTCGCCCTTCATCTTCGGTGCAGCGTTCAACCGCGCTTAGCCAGCCCGGCCCAAATCCACCAAGCCATCCAATGGCTCGGTGAATTAACCCACGTTCCATCGATACTCTCCGAACCCGAGTCGCTAGAACCCCGAATCCGCGAATCGTTTGAGAGTCAGGCCGCTCGGCTGGCCATTCGGGATGATGACCGGTGGCCCATGGTCCGCCATTACCTAGTCCGAGCTCGCCGTCTTCCTCTTCATTTAGTGGAGGAGTTGCACGCAAGAGGAGATGTCTACGCCTCATTCACGGAAGCCCGGCCTGAGCAGACTCATGTATGTTTCGCCCATCGCGGTCTCGAGGGGAAAATCCGCGGCGCCACCATTCGGACCGCCGCCCAAGGCTCGGGCTTTCTCTTCTCCATTGGCGAAAAGCAGGAAGCATGGTTCACGGTCGGCGATCTCAAAACGTCCCAAGCCTTGGTCGTGGTGGAGGCACCGATCGATGCCGTTAGCTATCAGGCCCTCCGGTCCAACCCGGAGACAGCAGTCCTCGCAACGTCCTGCTCCCATGACCGGGTCGAAGAGCCAGCGCATGCCCCAGGCAAAGTTCTGGACCCGCGGCAGGTAATGGTTGGTCGAGTTGCCCGCCTTCTTATGGTTGAGCACGGCCCAGAACCCCGTGGGGTCGGTTTCGTTGACCTTGATCCGCCCGAGCACTTTGAATGGCTCGCTCCGAAAGGCCCGCGCGACGCGGGGACGTGTCGTGGGCACGGATTTGTTCACATAGGCATCTATGACCTCCCGCCACGTTCGCTCCATGAGTTGCGGTGAAGCCGCCGAGGCGTACACCTTGGCCATGGCCCGGTTGAGCTGCGGCGTGTCTGCCGCCTGATTCTTGGCTGCGATGAGGCGCTTGGCTTCGGCCTCTTCGCGTGTCTTAAGGCTGGTCTGTCGCTGCGAGACTAAATCGAGTGCGTAGTAAACGCCGTTGGCTCGCTGGAAGTAACCGTACCGATTCTGCATGTGCTTTCTCCGTGGTTATCACGGTAGAAAGACGAGCCCTGTGCCCCAATTCCGATAGTCGCCGCTACGCTGGCAATTCTGGCCAATTCGCACGATTCCGAGGCGCGAGCGGCCCAACTTGACAGCTAACTTGACAGTCGGAGCTTTGGAGTGCCTTTTTCCCGGAGCCACGCCTTGCCACGCAAGGACTTAAGAAGGTGGCTCCGGAGGTAGGGCTCGAACCTACGACCAATCGGTTAACAGCCGACCGCTCTACCACTGAGCTACTCCGGAATGTGGCAGGAAGTTCAAGTAAATCATACCGGCCAAAGGGAATCAATCCTTTTGCCGCATCCAAAGCTTCTCGCCGGGGAGGGGCTTTGAAGGGTTAATTCTTTCCCCAGGGAACCTGGGCCATGAATGCGGCGTAGCTTTTCTGGACATCGGCTACCGAACGTGGGGGCAGGGATAAATTTTTCTGCTCGGCAGCGATTTGCGCCTGCACGTTGGCCAGCGCCTCTTCCTTTTGCTCCTCGGACGCGTAGTCGCTCGTGTTGATGATGGGATGTCCGACAATCTTTCCTAAAAGGTTATTCGTCGTGCGTTGGATGGCCGCGACCGTACTGTCGCTGACCCGACGTCGTTTGATGGCCAGTTTCGCGGCTTCGAGATTGGCTATCCGATTTTGGGTGCTGGAGGGTCCTCCTTTGGCCAGCAACAGGGAGGTGGTCAACTCGTCCAACTGCCGGAGTTCATTTGCGAAGTTGTCCTGCATGGCAAGTAGGGCGGGGTCATGCATGAAATCCTTATACCGTGCGGCAAATTGATGGAAGGTCTTAAGCTGGGCAATCAGGCGGTCGTGATCGGGGGGCAGCCGCATCTGGACCTTGGCCAGCGCGAGTTGCAACTGGAGATCATCCGGGTATTGCGCGGCAAAAGTCTTCAATTGATCGTAAGCGGTGGCGGGCG